>CAZATV010000057.1:0-722 GCA_964488145.1 uncultured Polaromonas sp. | reverse complement strand
GGGGCGGTTTTCGCGAATGGGCCACCGGAAGGAGCGCCGCCGATCGCTGCTTGGGCGGCGGCGAGCAGAAAATCCTGCGCCAGTTCCTGGCTGGGTGCCTCGGCGCGCAGCAAGGCGGCATGGCCAAACGGCGGCAGGCCTGCGGCTTGGCGTGCGTTCAGTTCGGCTTGGGCAAAGCCGGCGTAGTCGTAGCGCTGCAGGGCCTCGAACAGGGGATGACGCGGGTGAAAGGTCTGTACCCACATCTGGGCTGCGGCCGTTTGTTCTGCCTGTCGTCCGGCGCGGCCGGCAGCCTGCATCAGCAGCGCGAACAGACGCTCGGGCGCGCGGAAGTCGCTCGAAAAAAGGGAGCCGTCGGGATTGATCGCCGCCACCAGGGTGATGTGGCGAAAGTCGTGGCCCTTGGTGATCATCTGGGTGCCCACCAGAACGTCGGTCTGACCGGCATGGACCTGCGCCAGACGGGACTGCAAGGCGTCTTTGCCGCGCGAGCTGTCGGCATCGATGCGCAAGACCTGAACGGGCGAGCCGTCGGGCTTTTTCAGATCGGCCAACAGCAGGGCCACCTGTTCCTCGAGCTGTTCGGTGCCGCGACCCACGGGCGTGATGTCCACATTGCCGCAATCGGGGCAGCCGCGCGGCACCGGATCGCTGTGGCCGCAGTGGTGGCAGCGCAGGCTGCGGTCGATCGTGTGGAACACCCGGTAGGCGCTGCAGTGGGC
>CAZATV010000056.1:0-18337 GCA_964488145.1 uncultured Polaromonas sp. | reverse complement strand
AGCGCCGCCGCCGTCCCCGCCGCCTGACCCATCACAAAACAGGCCCCGCTGGCGCGCGCTGCGCTTTGTCCTCGATGGGTCATGCCGGCACATCGTCCGGCCACCCACAGATTGCGGGGGGCCGGGTGCAGCGGCAGCAGCATGCGGTAGGGCAGTTGGTTGAAGCTGTTGTCCGGATCCAGAAAATGCTGCCACTGCACGGCCCCATCGACATGGGCCTCGATGGGCCAGGCGTTCAGGCCGATGCTGTCGGGGAAATGCGCACCGCTGATGACCTCTTGGCCGTCCAGCATGTGCTCGCAGTGCACGCGACGGGTTTCGCGTATGCCGACCTGGGCGGCTATTTCAGCGATCTCAGCCTGCTCGAAGCCAGGCACCTCGGCGCGCAGGAAGCGCATGTATTCGACGATCTGCCGCCGGCCCTCGGTTTCAGCGGCACTGAGTTCCAGCGCGTTGGTGGCATCCACAGCCGCGCCCGACGCATTGCGCAGTTGGGTAACGTTGGCGCGCCACTGGCGTGGATTGCGCTGCGGTCTGAGGATGGCCCCGCGCCTGGGAAAGGCGTAGCGGTCCGCAGCAGCCTCCATCCGGGCCTCGATCGCACCGAATTCGCCCACCGACGACTGGGCCCGCTCGGACTGCACCTCACCGATGCGGAACATGGTGCTTGGAAACAGCATGCCGCCCTGTCCATCGCCCAGCGTAAAGGCCGCGCCTGAAAGCGCAGCCAGGTCGGCATCGCCGCTGGCATCGATAAACTGCTGAGCCTTCAGGGCAAACCTTCCGGAGCGGGTTTGCAGCAGCACCGCCTGGATGCGCCCGTCCTGCAGTTCCACACCGCAAGCCAGGGCATGGAAGAGCAAACGCACCCCATGCGCCATCAGCCAGGCATCGGCCGCGCATTTATAAGCGGCGACGTCATAGCTGCGCACCCGGATGCGGCCGCTCATACCATCCTGCGGGGCATTGAGTCCCCCCAGGGCCTCGATGCGCTCCAGCAGTTCATCGACCACGCCGTGCACGAGTTGCTGCATCTGGCCCTCGCGCCGGCCATAAAGCCCGGCGAAGTTGGTCACACCGCCGGCAGTTCCCATGCCGCCCAGGAATCCGTAGCGCTCGATCAGCAGGGTATCTGCCCCCTGCTGGGCCGCAGCCACCGCTGCAGCCAGACCGGCTGGTCCGCCACCAACCACAAGCACCTCGCATTCACCCAAGACCGGCGTGCGTCTTGCGGGCTCTTCGATCCAGGCGCCGGCCTGCAAATCCAGACGGCTCACTCGAGCTTGATGCCGCGTGCGGTGATGATGTCGCCAAAAACGCGGGTCTCCTCGCGAACGCGCGTGGCCAGGGCGGGGCCGGTACTTCCCTGGGGGTCCCAGCCTCCGGACAGCAGGCGTTGCCGGGTGTCGGCTTCCTTGAGCAGGGCCGGCACATCGCGGGCAATGCGGTCCTGCGCGGCCTTGCTCAAACCCGCAGGCCCCACCAATGCCGTCCAGACTTCCAGTGGGTTCATGCGCACGCCCGCTTCAGAAAGCGAGGGTACATCGGGCGCCAAGGGGCTGCGTGGACCGGCCAGACCCACCGCCTGCAACTTGCCGGCCTTGACCTGAGGCAAGGCCACCCCCGGGGGCATCAGGGCCATCTGCACCTGGGAGCCGAGCATGGCCGTGATGACCGCGGGGTTGCCGTTGTAGGGCACGTGCACCGCTCCAGTGTTGCCCACTGCCGCCTTGATGACCTCAACCCCGAGGTGTCCCACCGATCCCACCCCAACGGAGCCGTAACTCCATTTGTCGCCTGCATTACGGGCCGCAGCGACCCAGGCCGCCCCGGCAGGCTGATCGGCCGGGGCTACCAGCACCAGCGGTGCGGTAGCCACCAGACTCAGCGGCAGGAGGTCCTTGACCGGGTCATAGGTCAGCTTGGGATTGAGCAGTTTGGCGGTGGTCAGGTTGCCGTTGATGACCACACCCAGGGTGTGATCGTCGGTAGCCTTGGACACAAAATCGGCTGCCAAATTACCGCCCGCACCCGTCTTGGCCTCCACCACCACCGGCTGACCCCAGACTTTGGCCAAGCCATCGGCCAAGGCGCGTGCGGCGATGTCAGGCGTGGAGCCACCCGGAAAGCCCACGATGATACGGACCATCTTGGTGGGCCAGGTCGTTTGAGCCTGTGCCGAGGGGACCGAGAGGACTCCCGCAGCGACGGCCAGGGTGGCCAGCGCAACCCGACGACGGCCCAAGGAAGACAAAGGAATCATGAGAAGTACTCCGCAAAAAATCGGCCGTAGCCGCGATCAGTGGATTATCCGGACCTTGCCGGCGGGCTCTGCCGGGGCAAAACCCTAGGCGTGCAGCCCTGGGGTGGTGGACAATGCTCGCTCTGGCTCAGGCCGATCTCACACGACTGGCCGGAAAGCCGATTCTTGGATTTCAGATGAGCCTGCCGAGCACCGACGAAGATTTCATGCGCCTGGCCCTGGCGCAAGCGGCCTTGGCACGCGAGCGCGGCGAAGTGCCGGTGGGGGCGGTGGTGGTTCACCGGGGTCAAGTGATTGGAGTCGGGGCCAATGCCCCGATCGCTGGCCACGACCCGACTGCACACGCTGAGATCGTGGCTTTGCGGCAAGCGGCTGAGCGCCTGGGCAATTACAGGCTGGACGGTTGCAGCCTCTACGTGACGCTGGAGCCGTGCAGCATGTGCGCCGGTGCCATGATCCATGCCCGTCTGGAGCGCGTGGTCTATGGGGCTCCCGATCCTCGCACCGGGGCAGCGGGTTCTGTGCTCGATCTGTTTGGCAACCGGCAACTCAATACCCACACCCGCGTCACCGGTTCGGTTCTGGCGCAGGAATGCGGGCAGATGCTGCGGGATTTTTTCAAGCCTCGCCGTATCAATGCTGAGCCTGTGCGTGAGGACGCCCTGCGCACACCCGACAGCGCCTTCGACAACCTGCCCGGCTATCCCTGGCGGGCCCATTACCTGAGCGATTTGCCATCGGCTCCGGGCTGGCGGGTGCACTATCTCGATGAAGGGCCGACTGAGGCTGCCCTGACCTGGCTGTGTCTGCACGGCAACCCCGCCTGGAGTTATCTCTACCGTCACATGATTCCGGTCTTTCTGCGTGCGGGCCATCGCGTGATCGCACCCGACCTGCTGGGGTTTGGCAAGAGTGACAAGCCCAAGAAAGAAGCGCAGCACAGTTTCATCTGGCACCGGCACGTATTGCTGGATCTGGTGGAGCGGCTCGAACTGCAACGGGTGGTTCTGGTGGTGCAAGACTGGGGAGGCCTCTTGGGCCTGACGCTGCCCATGGCCGACCCGCAGCGCTATCACGGCCTGCTGGTCATGAACACGCTCTTGGCCACCGGCGAGGTCGCGCTGAGCCCCGGCTTTCTCGCTTGGCGGCAGTGGTGCAAATCTCAGCCGGCCTACGACATCGAACGCTTGTTTCTGCGGGGCAATCCGCATCTGAGCGCCCAGGAGGCAGCTGGCTATGCGGCGCCGTTTCCCGATGCCGGCCATCGCGCGGCGCCGCGGGCTTTCCCCGAGCGCGTTCCCGGCTCGCCGCAGGCAGCAGGGGCCGAGCTCTCCCGCCAGGCCGCGCGGTTCTGGCAAGACCAATGGGAAGGACGCAGCCTGATGGCCATCGGCCTGCAAGACCCCGTTCTGGGCGAGAGCGTGATGCAGTCCTTGCACGCGCAGATTCGCGGGTGTCCTCCGCCGCTGCGCTTGCCGCAGGCCGGGCACTTTGTGCCGGAGCAGGGTGGGCCGGTGGCCCAAGCTGCCGTGAGACACTTTAGCGTCTGAGTCAATCGCTCCTGCGGCCAGCGCGCCCCTGCACCATGTCCCATATCTATCTCTACTCCCCAGCAGGCGCCGTCGGCGACCGGGTCGCCTTCCGTCGCGGTGTCAAGCGTTTGCAGGCGATGGGCCATGAGGTGGAGGTCGACGAGGCCGCATTGGCGCGTCACCAGCGCTTTGCTGGCGATGATGCCACCCGGCTGGCAGCCCTGGGCCGTGCCGCGGCCAGCGGCGCCGATGTGGCCCTGATCAGCCGCGGCGGCTATGGCCTGACCCGAATCCTGGCCGAACTGCCCTACAAGGCGCTGGCCAAAGCCATCGAGCGGGGTACGCATTTCGTAGGGCTGAGTGATTTCACCGCCTTGCAGTGCGCCATGCTGGCGCGCAGCCAGTCGCCCACCTGGGCCGGCCCTGCCCTGATGGACGATTTCGCCCGCCCCGAGGAACCCGATGAGATCACTCAGGCTTGCTTTGAGGACCTCATCACCGGGCGAGGGGAGGGCACGGGCTGGCGCCTACCGGCGCGCGAGGCGGGTGATTGGATGATCCGGGGAGCCACCGTCTGGGGCGGCAACCTGTGCATCCTGGCCGCGCTGGCGGGAACGCCCTACCTGCCGGCCGTTCAGGGGGGTATCCTTTTCATCGAAGACGTCAACGAACACCCGTATCGGGTTGAGCGGATGCTGACGCAGCTGCTGCACGCGGGCGTGCTCAAGCAACAAAAGGCTATTGTGTTCGGGCAGTTCAGCAACTACCGTCTGGTACCGCATGACCGCGGGTTTCGGCTCGACAGCGTGGTGGCTTGGCTGCGCTCGCAGATCAAGGCGCGTGTTCTTACCGGCTTACCCTTTGGGCATGTGGCCACCAAGGTCGTGCTGCCGGTTGGACGCTCCTGCGATCTGGTGGTGCAGGATCGTCAAGCCCTGCTTCTGTGGGGCCTGGACGCCTGAAGAGGCGTCCAGCGGGCCCTCAAATCCATGGCCGGAGCCCTCGCTGGGCTGCTGCAGACTTAAACGCCGCTTTGGGCGCCAAGGTGCTGTCCGACAGGCCCCTAGCGCACCGACTCACGACAGGGGCACACGGGGCCGCCTAAGCTTGCTCATGACAGGTGGGTACCCAGTCCGTACCGACCGCCATCATCGGGAGCAAGACCATGACAGATTCGGCCGCAGCAGGCGAGGGCGCCTCAACTTGGAAAATACATCGTTCCCTGCAAGAGCCCGTCCTTGAGTCAGCCGAGGAGGAAATCGGCGTTCGGTCGCCCACAGGGCAGCAGGCCGGTGCCGCGCTCGGCGGTAATGGGCTGGACGCCTCGGGCCAGGTTTGGTGGGTTCGACTGCGCGAACAGGTGGCTCAGCAGGTCAATCAGCAACCAGCGCGGACCGCCTTGCTGGCGCTGGGCGCAGGCGCTCTGACCGCTTGGCTGTTCAGCCAAGCCCTGCGGCGGCGAAGGGAGCGCAGTTGATATGTACACGCTAAGTTTGGCGATCTGCAGCGCTGGCTACCGTGCGCTGCCAGATATGGACGCACCGCCGCCTGCACCCTGGGGTGGGGGCGGGCAAGCGCCCGATCGGGAGGAGCCGCAACCAGAGGATCATCCGGTACCGGTTCAGGAGCCCTGGACCGGCGAGAACCAGCCAGTACGCGACCCGAGTTCGCCCGCTCAGCGCTGGCGCCTGCACTGAATAGGGTTGGCAGGACGTGCACAGCTCTACGCTGAGGTTCCCATCAAGGGCCGCAGCCCAGGACCTTCATCAACGCACCAGCAGCACCGGTATCTGACTTTCAGTGATGACCCGCTGGGCCACACTGCCCATGATCGCCCGGCCGATCAGACCGTGCCCGTGGGTACCCATCACGATCAGATGGACACTGTCTTTGCCGCTGAATTTGAGAATTTCCTGAGCCGGCACACCGACCACCCAGCGTTCGGTGTGCTTGATGTGGTGGCGCTTGAGAAACTTCTCGATTGGATTGAGCACGCGCCGGGCTTCTTCCTCATGGTATTGATGCACTGCGCTCGACCCTACCAGGGCCCTGACCCGAGGCGGCATCGGCGGCTGCACATTCAGAACGATCAACTCATCCTCAGGGCCGCAAAAATTTTCGTGCGTCACCAAAAAGCCCAGTGCCTTTTTCGTGTATTTGCTGCCATCGGCCGGAAACAGAATTTTCATGGTTTTCCTTTTGGGCAATGAATTAACAGGCACAACTCTCAAGCCGTGGCCAATTCGCTTCGGGCCTTGGCCCCTTCTTCTTCGGTTTCTGCGCTGCGAATGACCAGCACCGGGACTTGGGCGGCCCGAATAATCTGCTCTGCACCACTGCCCAACAGAACTCGTCCGATCCCGCGCCTTCCGTGCGTTCCCAGCACAATCAGGTCGGCCCCGTAGGTCTGCACCTCCTTGTTGACCACATCGGCCAGTCGCTGCCCGGCGGCCTCGACCAAGCGTTGGTCAGCGGGTACACCGGCCGACTTGGCCACATCCAGAGCCTGCTCGAGAATCTTCAGGCCGTTGTCCCGCATGATCTTGGTCAGATCGCCCGGATACGCTCCATAGGGGTCATACGCAATGACCTGCGCCAACTCCTCGATCACGTGGATGAGTCGCACGGAACCGGCTGAGTCACGGGCCATCTGTAAGGCGGCCACCAGGGCGCGGGTGGAGGTCTGACTGCCGTCGACCGGAACCAAAATTCGCTTGTACATCACGCACTCCTGAGCATTGAAGAGACAAGGGTCAAAGTATCCGGACGGCAGGCGCGGCAGACCTTGACCTGGATCAAGAATGCAGGCGCCCCGCTGCCAACGATCATGATTTACTGGATGGCCACCTTGCGATAGGCTTCCTGTGACTTCTTGGGCAACTCAAGAGAAAGCACCCCTTTGTCATAGTGGGCCTTGACCTTGCTTTCATCGACCTCCTGCGCCAGGCTGAAGCTGCGCGAGACACTACCCTCATAGCGTTCGCTGCGCAGCATGCGGTCGCCATTGCTGGTCTTGCGCGATTCACGTTTGACCTCCGCGTCAATCTGCACCACGTTGCCATGGACTCGGATATCAATATCCTCCTTGCTCACGCCGGGCAGGTCAGCTTCGACCGCATAGGCTTGCGGGGTTTCAGTCACGTCGATACGCATACGCAGCGCCGGTGTGTCGATATCCCCATTCCAGGGGGCCAGCAAACGTCGAAAAGCCGATTCAATCGAATCGCTAAAGCCTGGCTCAATCAAGCGGATCTGGTTCATGAAGCACTCCTCGTATTCAATGGTTCTTAGGGCAGGATCGCGGACGCGGACCTGTGAGAACACTCTAAGCGAGGAAAACCACCGACCGCCCTTGGTTCCGAAGTCCCTTGCTTCTTTTGCCATCGCTTACTTGCTCATCCGACCGCACACGCATCGGCAATTCGCTGCCGCGTTACCGGCTGCAGGCACCATGCCTTGACCTGGCGCAAATCGCGATCGGCCGTCTGCGCCTAGCCTGCGACTTTCATCCCTCAGCAGAACCGACATGACGATTCGAAACTTGCATGCCCTTTTCGCGCCGCAAAGCGTGGCGCTCATCGGTGCGTCCGAACGCCCTGGCCGATTGGGCACGGTTGTGTTGAGCAACCTGCGGCAGGGCGGCTTCAAAGGCTCGATCTGGCCGGTCAACCCCAAGCGCGATCAGGTGCAGGGCCTGCAGGCCTGGCCTGGTGTCGCCAGCTTGCCGCATGCGCCGGACCTGGCCGTCATCTGCACGCCACCAGAGACGGTGGTGGCCCTGGTCAGCGAACTGGGCAGGCTCGGCACACGGGCCGTCATCGTCATCACCGCAGGGCTCAAGCAAGCCGACCCGCAACATCCCTCGCGAAGCCTGGAGCAGTCCATGCTGGAGGCCGCGCGGCCGTATCTGCTGCGCATCCTGGGACCCAACTGCATTGGCGTCCTGGTGCCCGCTCGGGGTTTGAATGCCAGCTTTGCACCCGCACAAGCCTTGCCGGGCCATTTGGCCTTTGTCACGCAATCGGGCGCCCTGGCCACAGCCATGCTGGACTGGGCCAATGAGCGAGGCATTGGCTTTTCGCATTTCATCTCGGTGGGTGACAGCGCCGACACCGACTTTGGCGATCTGCTGGACTATCTGTCCACCGATGCCAGTACGCGCGCCATCCTGCTGTATGTGGAATCCGTTCGGCAGGCACGCAAATTCATGTCCGCCGCCCGAGCCGCAGCGCGCAATAAACCGGTGATTCTGGTCAAGGCCGGTCGGGTACCCGAGGGCGCCCGTGCCGCGGCCTCACACACGGGGACGCTGGCCGGCTCGGATCAGGTTTTCGAGGCGGCCGTGCAGCGTGCCGGCATGCTACGGGTCGATACGCTGGAGGCCCTGTTTGACGCGGCCCAGACGCTTGCGCACTTTGACTATGCCGCCCGATCTGCCCAGCTTCGGCCACCCCGCAATCGGCTGGCCATTCTCACCAACGGGGGTGGGGCAGGGGTCTTGGCCGCCGATGCATTGGTGATGGGAGGAGGGCAGTTGGCTGACCTGAAGGCGGTGACCCTGGGCACTTTGGCCCACGACTTGCCTGCCATTTGGTCGCGGGCCAACCCAGTTGACATCATTGGGGACGCGCCGGTTGAGCGTTACCTCCAGGCACTGGAAACGCTGCTCAAAGCCGAGGAGGTTGATGGCCTCCTGTTCATGCACGCCCCGACGGCGGTTGTTCCCGCCGCCGACATTGCCCGAGCCTGCTTGCCGCTGCTCAAGGCTGCAGGCAAGCCGGTGTTGGCCAGTTGGCTCGGCGGCGCCTGCGTGGCCCAGGCCCGGGCGCTCAGCCATGCGGCTGGGGTCGCCAGCCACGACACCCCCGAGCGCGCAGTGGCCGCCTGGCTTCAGCTCTGTCATTACGCACGCCACCAGCAACTGCTTGAGCAACTGGTCAGTGTGGGTCTGCCCGATATCGCCGGCGCGCTGGAGCCGTCGCGCGCCCTGCTCGGACGGGTTCGGCGTCAGGGCAGGGCCTGGGCGGGCGATGCAGACAGCCTGGAACTTTTGCGCCTGTGGGGCATCCCGGCCTTGGCTACGCAAGCCTGTCTGAACGTTGAAGAAAGCGTCGCCTGCGCCGAACGCATCGGCTATCCGGTAGCCCTCAAACTTATCTCACCTCAAGTGCTGCACAAGAGCGATGTGGGCGGGGTGGTGCTGGGTCTGCGCAGCGCCGCGCAAGTGCGGCAGGCGGCCGCGCAGATACGTGACCGGCTGGCCCGCCAGCAACCCGATGCCCACCTGGATGGCTACACCGTGCAGGCCATGGCGACGCGAACCGAAGGCACCCGAGAGCTGATTCTGGGTCTGAAGACAGATCCGGTCTTCGGCCCGGTTGTCCTGCTCGGCCAAGGCGGCGTGGAAGTTCACCTGCACGGTCGGCACGCGTTGGCCCTACCGCCGCTGAACGAGCATCTGGCCCTAGACCTGATGGAGCGCAGCGGCATTGGCCCCTGGCTGGCCGCCCACCGGGGACGGGCGGGCGCCAAGACTTCAGCGCTTGTGGAGGCTCTGCAGCGCCTGTGCCTCATGGCCACCCATTTGGACGAAATCGCCGAGCTCGACATCAACCCGCTGTGGATCGACGAGACCGGGGTACTGGCCGTCGACGCCCGAGTGCGCCTGCGGGCGGCGGGAGAGGCGGTTGTCGCCCCCGCCATCCTGCCCTATCCCCGACAGTTGGAGGAGCGCATCCGACTGGGCACCGATGAGGTGGAGTTGCGCCCGATCCGCCCCGAAGACGGGCCGGCTTTGCAGCAGTTTTACGCGCTGGCCAGCGAGGAGGACTTGCGCATGCGCTTTTTTGCGGCCCGGCGCTCAATCCCTGTATCCGAACTGGCCCGCTACAGCCAGATCGACTATGACCGCGAAATGACTTTCGTGCTGATGCGCCCAGATGCCCAGACCCCGGGTCGGATGATCGGCGAGGTTCGCGCGGTCTGCGACCCAGACAACCAGCGGGCAGAGTTTGCCATCCAGATAGCGCAGTCGCATCAGGCACAGGGACTGGGGCTTCGTCTGATGGAAAAGCTGATCGATTACCTTCACCAGCGCGGGACCGCTGAACTCACCGGTTTGTGCCTGCTCGGCAACCAGCCTATGCTGGGCCTGGCCCATCGGCTGGGCTTTGCCATCACGCCACGCCCTGAAGAAGGTCACGCCGCGATGCATCTGGACCTGAGGGTCGCCACCGGAGGGGCAGCGGTGCCTGAGCGGGCGTGAGGGCCTCATGCGCTTCGGGTTTGGAGCCGGCCCAGCCTGATCCGAACCAGGCGATTAACTTAACATAATATACATCGTACGCATCAGACGAGATGCCTGGGTGCAGTAAGACACCCCGGGGACCCAAGCCCGTCGCGGCACAGCCGCAGCGATCCGATTTACCAACGGCCGCTGGGCGTGCTGCCGCTAGGTCGAGGCTCCGGGTTCTGGGAGGCTGGCTTGTCGGCTGGCTTTTCCATGGGCCTGGCCACCGGAGCCGCGGCCCGGTTGGGCGCTGTAACGCTGGCAGCCGCAGGCGCTGCAGACCCGCCCGAGGCGCTGCCACTGCTGGGCGCAGATGAGGCCGGCGCCGCTGGGGCTTTGGTGGGCTCCGTTGCGGGCGCGCGAGCGGCTGGCGCTGGAGCGGCGGGCGGACCCGCCAAGGCACAGGCCGCCTGACGGTCCACCCGCTTGTCCTTGACGCCAGGCTGGCCCGGCATCAGCGGCGCCAGCATCGCAATGGCATCCGGCCGCTCGCCGATACACGCAAAATCCAGAGCATTGAGGCCCAGCCGGTTGCGCGCCGTGGCTACCGCGCCTTCTTCCAGCAGCAGTTTGACCGCCTCGGCGTTGCCGTAACGAGCCGCCATCATGAGCGGCGTGGTGCCGTTGGGGGACTCAGGGTCCACAAACGCATGGTGCTCAAAAAGCAGGCGCATGATGCCCACATGCCCTCCCGTAGCGGCATAGTGCAGCGGCGTCCAACCGGTTTTGTTGACGTCCGCACCCCGCTCGATCAGCCTGCGCGCCGCTGGCTCCAGCCCCTTGAGGCTGGCCAGCATCAGGGCGCTTTCGTCGTGGCGATTGATCAGATTCACATTGACCTGGTCGAGCCCCAGCAGCACCTGGAGAACCTTGGGCGAAGGTTCCTGGATGGCGATCATCAGTGCCGTGCTCCCTCTGGGGCCGATGGTGTTGGGATCGAAGCCGCGCAACAGCAACTCCAGAACCCTGCTGTTGGCGTCTCTTTCAACCGCTGCGAAGAAATCGTCATAGGCGTTGGACCAAGCATTAGAAAATCCAAGCAATACAAAGGACAAAACAAAATACTTCAGAAATTGCCTGAAGTCTTTGCGCCCTCTTTTCCGGCGCTCCTTGATCTGCCGCTGCACATCGGCAGGGTCAACTTCCCAGGCGGCCGTTACCTTAGAATTGACTTTAGACAAATAGGAAATCATCAATTTAATCAACATACTATAGTGATAAATTAAAGTTAATTCCCAAAAATGAATGGATCTGGCTCAGAGAGAGTCCCCAGCCCTGATCATGCGTTAAGTTCGGAAACCACACGGCTAAAAAGCCGATCGAAATTCTCCGAACTGATACGCCCCACTTCTTCCTCGCTGAGGCCCCGCAACTGAGCCACCTGACGTGCCACCCAGGGCACCAGCGCGGGCGTGTTGGTCTTACCCCGATAGGGCACCGGCGCAAGATAGGGGCTGTCCGTCTCAATGAGCAATCGATCCAAGGGCACCAGGCGGGCGACGTCACGCAACTCTTGGGCGTTCTTGAAGGTCAGGATGCCGGAAAAGGAAATATAAAAGCCCAGATCCAGCGCAGCGCGGGCCACTTCCAGGGTTTCGGTGAAGCAGTGAAAAACCCCCGTGGCCTCCGGCATGGCACCCACGCGGCCGCTTTCACGCAACAGGCCCAAGGTGTCGTCGGAGGCGCTGCGGGTGTGGATCACCAGAGGAAGACCGGTATGACGGGCTGCCTCAATGTGCACCGCAAAACGGTCGCGTTGCCACTGCATCTGCGCCACCGTGCGATCGCCCAGGCGGTAATAGTCGAGGCCGGTTTCCCCGATGGCAACCACCCGAGCCAGCTGCGCCCTGGCCAGCAGGTCGTTCACGCCAGGCTCGCGAACCGCCTCCTGATCGGGATGCACGCCCACGCTGCACCAGAAGTTGTCATGGGCCATCGCCAATCCATGCACGGTCTCAAATTCCTCGAGCGTGGTGCAGATGCACAGAGCCCTATCCACGCCGGAATCGGCCATCGCCTGACGGATCTGCGGCAACTGCTCACGCAGTTCGGGAAAGCTCAGATGACAGTGGGAATCAACGAACATGACACATCCGCACTTGCGGTTCAGGCCTGACGCAAAACCTGTTGCGCTCGGCTGGTCAGCGCCTCGAACAGCAGACCTGCATTGAAAGGGTGTTCGGCATGACGGGCCTGCGCCATCAGCTCCTTGGACCAGACGCTGAGCAACTGCAGCGATCCGGCTTTGGCCGAGGTCGGCAGATCCGAGGCCTGGAAATACCGCGGCGCCGCGCCCACCCGAACACACCACAGGTCATGACAGATCTTTTGCAGCGCGCCGATGGCCCGGGCCGGGCTGAACACCGACAGCGAGGCCACCTGGCCCTGGGCCAGGGCTTTGGGCAAGGCCCGCCAAGCCTCGGCTGCCGCCCTCGCCCCGCCCTGCTCCATCATCTCCAGCGCATCGGCCGGCCGCCCTCCGCTGGCCGCCAACAACACCTTGAGGTGCGCAGGGTCCACCGGCACACCCTTGGGCGCTGCCTGGGCTTGCGCGGCCAGCCAGTGCAGGCACTCCTGCTCGTCCGGCCAGGCCAGGGTGTGGGTCTGACAACGGCTGCGCAATGTGGGCAGCAGGCGGTCGGCGGCTTCGCTGGCCAGGATGAACCGTACCGCGCCCGTGGGCTCCTCCAGGGTCTTGAGCAGCGTGTTGGCGGTGATGGCGTTCATCCGTTCCGCCGGATATACCAGCACCACCTTGGTCGTGCCCCCGGATCGACTGAGCTGGGTGAAGGCCACCGCCTCACGCGCCGCATCGACCTTGATCTCTTGACTGGGCTTGCGCTTGCCGCCCTCGAGTTCGGCCTGCAGCTTTTCGTCCATCGGCCAACCCTGCTGCAGGTTCAGGGCCTCGGGCATCAGCACGCAAAGGTCGGCGTGGGTGCGAACCGCAAGGCCATGGCAACTGCTGCAGCGTCCGCAGGCGCCGGTCGGCCCGGGCTCCAGACAAAGCCAGGCGCTGGCCAGGGCCAAGCCCAGTTCGTACTGTCCCAAGCCGGACGGCCCGCGCAGCAACAGGGCATGGCCCGGCTGGCGCATCAGAATCTCCAACTGTCTTTGCAGCCAGGCAGGCAGGGGCCGCTCAGGGGGCTGGCTCATGGCAGAAAACCTCTCGAAAGGACCGCCGCCTGCACATCGGTCCAGACCGCCTCCATCTCCTGATGGGCAGGGATGCGCGCGAACCTTGCGGGATCGGCCTGCAGACGCGCAGCGTAGCCCGCAGCCACCTGCTCGAAGAAAGCTTGCGGTTGGGATTCAAACTTGTCCGGCACCCGAGCGCCCGCCAGGCGCTGCGCGGCAACCTGGGCTGGCAGATCAAACCAAAGGGTCAGCTCCGGTTGGATCACCTTCGGACCGGCGAGGGCCTGAACCCACTGCTCGAGCTGAGACAGAACCTTCAGGTCAAACCCCCTGCCGTAGCCCTGGTAGGCAAAGGTGGCATCGGTGAAGCGATCGCAGAGCACCACCTCGGATCGCGCCAGCGCCGGCGCGATCACGTTCAGGAGATGGTCGCGGCGGGCCGCGAAGATCAGCAGGGCCTCGGTCAAAGGGTCCATGGCCTGGTTGAGGATCAGTCCCCGCAACTGCTCGGCCAGCGGCGTTCCGCCCGGCTCGCGAGTCACCGTGACCTGACGACCAGCGGCGCGAAAGCAATCGGCCAGACGCCCGACGTGCGTGGACTTGCCGGCACCGTCTATGCCTTCAAAGCTGATGAAAAGACCGCCGTGGGACATGTCCAAAAATTGAGAGGCTCATCGCCCGCGAATGTATTTGTCAACCGCTCGATTGTGCTCTTCCAGCGTGGCGCTGAACTGACTGCTGCCATCACCCCGGGCCACAAAATAGAGTGCCGGCGTGCGAGCCGGTTGCACCGCAGCCCGCAGCGCTGCCTTGCCGGGCATGGCAATCGGCGTGGGTGGAAGCCCGGCCCGGGTGTAGGTGTTGTAGGGGGTGTCTGCCAGCAGGTCGCGTTTACGCAAGTCGCCATCAAACCGCTCGCCCAAACCGTAAATGACCGTCGGGTCGGTCTGCAGCCGCATGCCGATGCGCAAGCGGTTGACGAACACGCCCGCAATCAGGGGGCGGTCCGAGGCCTTGCCGGTTTCTTTCTCAATGATGCTGGCCAGAATGAGGGCTTCCTCGGGTGAACGGATGGGCAGGTCAGGTTCGCGCTGGGCCCAGACCTGAGCCAGCCGCTTGTCCATGGCGCGGGCCGCCCGCTGCAGCACCTGCAAATCGCTGCTGCCCTTGCCATAGCTGTAGGTATCGGGAAAGAAGCGTCCTTCTGGATGAACCCCGGGCCAACCGATCCGCTCCATGATCTGCGAGTCGCTCAGATCGCGCGAATCGGGTCTGAGCATCTCGGCACGGGCCAACACGGCGCGCACCTGGGAGAACCGCAGGCCTTCGGGGAACGTCACATGGCGCAAAGCCTCCTCACCAAGGACCAGCATGCGCAGCAGGGAGCGCGGGCTGGTTCCCGGCGCGATCTCATAGTTGCCGGCGCGAATCTGCCGCGCCTGACCCGAGAGCCGAAACCAGGCGAATAGGAGGGTCGCATTGACCTCGGCCCCAGCTCGGCCAACATCGCGGGCGATCTCCCGCGGCGTGGTTCCGGGTTCAATCAGCAGGTCCAGCGCCTGCGATCCCGCCGGCAGTCGCAGGGCGATTGGCGCGTGCAGCCACCAGACCAGCGTGGCGGCGGTCAGGGTCAGCCCCAGAAGAATCGCGGCCAAAAGCCAGCGCAGAGTTCGCACGGAAAAAAGGGTCAGGTCAGGCCCACGCCCGGGCAGGAAAACAACGGGGGATCATAATTCAGACATGTCCGATTCAACTTCCGAGGTCCAGTCCGCCTCTGCCGTGCAATCCGGTCGCGTCGAGCTCTCCCACATGGGGGTCATCGAAGTCAGCGGAGCCGATGCCACCGCCTTCCTGCAAGGGCAACTGACCCATGACGTGGCGCTCCTGGGCTCCGATGCGGCCCGGCTGGCCGCTTATTGCAATGCCAAGGGGCGCATGCAGGTCAGCTTCATCGTCCTCAAGCCCAGCGCCGAGCAACTCTTGCTGCTGTGCGCCCGCGACAGCGTCGCTGCCATGGTCAAGCGCCTGTCCCTGTTTGTGTTACGGGCCAAAGTACGCCTTGCAGATGTCACCGATCGCTACCGCATGATCGGGTTGACCGGCTCGGCCGTCGATGCGGTGGCCCCTGGGCTGTCCAGCCGGGCGCCCTGGACCCGGCAAGACCGTGGCTCGGCCTGGGTCGTCCAGCTCTATCCGGGGGCCGGGGTGGCGAGAGCCTGTTGGCTGGCCCCGTTGGACGTTACAGTGCCTGAAGGCTTGCATGAGGTCTCGCTGGCCTACTGGCACTGGCTCAGCGTGCGATCGGGCATTGCCATGGTCGGCCCGGCCACTTTTGAGGCCTTTGTGCCGCAGATGCTCAACTACGAATCGGTCGGCGGCGTGAGTTTCAAGAAGGGCTGCTACCCCGGTCAGGAGGTGGTGGCCCGCAGCCAGTTCAGGGGCAGCATCAAGCGACGGGCTTATCTGGTGCATGCCGAGGCCCCGCTGACCACCGGCCAGGAGGTCTTTCACGACAGTGATCCGCAGCAGGCCTGCGGTTTGGTCGCGGCCGCCGCCCCTGCGCCCGATGGACAGGGCTTCGACGCCATCGTCTCCCTGCAGGTCAGCGCCGCCTCAGCCCCAACCGGTCGATTGCGCGCGGCCGACCCGGCCAGCGGTCCCGTGCTCAGTCTGCTGACGCTGCCGTATGCCTTGCTTGAAGACATCTGAGCGGCCTGTCGCCCGAATCTGCACTGAAGTCCTGCCGCCGTGTGCCTGATCGCTTTTTCGATCGGGGCCCATCCGCGCTGGCCGCTGCTGCTTGCCTCCAACCGCGACGAATACTTTGACCGCCCCACCCTGCCCCTGCAGCGATGGACCTCGCCGGCCGGACAGACGGTGATCAGTGGGCGCGATGTTCGCGCCGGTGGCACCTGGCTGGGTCTGAGCGAAAACGGCCGGTTGGCCTACCTGACCAATGTGAGAGAGCCCGAGCGACGCGGCGGCGACCGATCGCGAGGCCAACTGCCCCTGGCCTGGATCGATGGCACCGAGACCCCGGAGGCCTTCATTGAAAGCCTCGATCCTCAGGCCTACCAGGGCTTTAATCTGGTGGTGGGCGACCTGCGCCAGCAGCGCTGGCACTGGATGAGCAACCGCAGGCCCGCGCCAGAGCGGTTGGAGGTGCATCTGCAGCACCGACCCCTGACCCCCGGGGTCTACGGCTTGTCCAATGCCTTTCTCGACACGCCCTGGCCCAAGACGGTCAAGTTGCGGCAGGCGCTGACCCGGGCCCTTGACGAAGCAGCGCACGACCAGACCCTGCAAGAGCGCCTTTGGGCCGCCCTGAGTGATCACCAGCCGGCGCCAGATCATGCGTTGCCCCAAACGGGGGTTCCCACCGATGCCGAACGGGCCTTATCAGCAGCGCGGGTTTGCTTTCCTGACGGCCGCTACGGCACGCGCAGCAGCACCTTGCTGATGGTCGAGGCCGCGAGCGAGTGTTGGCAGGTACACATGGAAGAACGCAGCTGGGACCCGCAAACCCTGGGCCAAAGTCGGCGGGAATCTCTGGTCATCGGCGGCGCTTGAGACTGCGCGGCTGAGCCCGCGCCCCGACACCTGCCCCCGGAGACTGCGCAACACGGATGGGTTCAGAGGTCCCGCACCATCTCGATGTGGGGCAGACCGTCTTCGTCAAAGCCCTCGCCCTGAGGCTTGAACCCCAGGCGCGAATAAAACCCGGTGGCCGTCTGTTGGGCATGCACCAGAACCTGCTGGTCGCCGCGAGCGCGCGCCGACTCGATCAGGGCAGCCACGACCTGCGAACCCAGATTGGCGTGGCGCAGCACCCGTTTAACGGCCATGCGACCCATGCGTGCTGTGCCCCCCTGGGCCGGCAGAAGGCGGCCGGTGGCCACCGGTTGGCCCAGACGGTTGTAGGCCACCAGATGCAAGGACGATCCGTCGGCCGGATCGCGCTCCATGTCCAGGGGAATCTGCTGCTCATCCACGAAGACTTCAATACGCACCCGCATCGCATCGGCCTCCATCTGCGACCAGGGTCCGGTGCGCAGTTGCACCACCGGCTCGCCCGCCTCATAGCCGAGCAAGGTATCGCGCAGCGCCTGAGGCACCGGCCGGGAGGTCTGAGTGGCCGGGTCGGCGTAAACGTAGATCAGCTGGCCCGAAATCAGCAGGTCTTCGCCCCTGTAGATGGCACCGAGATATTCAATCGAGGAGTTGCCCACCCGAACGCACTTCAGACCAATGTCCAAGACATCGTCATAACGCGCCGATCCGTGGTACTCGACGCTGGCCTTCTTGACGTACAGGTCGCCGCCGAGATCGTGCATCGCCTGCTCATAGGGCAGCGCCAGAGCGCGCCAGTAGTCCGCCATGGCCGTATCCAGATACATCAGATAGTGGCCATTGAAGACGATCTTCTGCATGTCCACCTCGGCCCAGCGCACCCGCAGACGATGAAAGAAGCGAAGATCCTGACGTTTCATGTGATGCCTTAACTGCAACGAGGGTATCCGTCGGCCCGGTGGCCGCGAGTTTAGCGGTCTGCCTGGAGCGCTCCGCCCCAGGCGCGCTGCAACGCCATCCCGGCATCGGTGTGGGCTTGCCGCGCAGCAGTGAGCGCCCGGCCCATGGTCATGAACCCGTGGATCATGCCCCGGTAGATGTCCAGATCGACCGGCACGCCTGCCATGCGCAGGGTGTCGGCATAGGCAATGCCCTCGTCCACCAGGGGATCGCATTCGGCCAGACCCACCCAGGCCGGAGCCACCCCCTGATGATCGTCCGCATGGAGCGGCGAAAACCGCCAGTCACCGCGCTGCGACGGGTCGATGTAATGCCCGAAGAACCAGGAGATGGTTTCCTGATCGAGCAAGAATCCCTTGGCGTATCGCCGGTGCGCATCGGTGTCCTGATAGGCCGTGGTGCCCGGGTATATCAGCAATTGAAGCCGCAGCGCCAGACCCGCATCCCGGGCCAGAAGCGCGCAGACGGCCGCCAACGTTCCGCCGGCACTGTCACCGCCGACGGCCAGCCGGCTGCAGTCCAGACCCAGCGCTGACCCTTCGGCGGCCAGCCACTGCAGGGCGTCCCAGGCATCGTGCACCGCCG
>CAZATV010000055.1:0-18804 GCA_964488145.1 uncultured Polaromonas sp. | reverse complement strand
GGTGCCCTGGTGACGCTCGACAGCGATGGTCTTGCTTTGGTGCGTACGGCCGTTGTCAACGACACGCCGTATGAGGGCGCGCAGACCTTCAATCTGGTGGCCACCGCCAACGGTGGCTTGTCGGCCACCGGTGTCGGCACCATCCTCGACGACGGTACCGGCAGCTACTTCCCGGATCAAGCCCCGGCCCTGGTCAATGGCGTGGTGACGCCAGTGGCCGACCCGAACGCGGTGCTCAACGACGACCGGCCGCTCGCCGTGAACAACGTCGATGTGAACGAAGGCTCGCCGTATGCGGTGTTCACCGTGAGGGGCGCAGCCGGTCAGCAGATCACGCTGAGCGCGCAAAACGGCACGGCCGCCGGTGGCAGCACCAGCCCGACGGACGGCAGCGTGGACTACGGCAGCAGCCTGCAGGTGTGGAATGGCAGCACCTGGGCGGCCTACACGCCCGGTGCCCTGGTGACGCTCGACAGCGATGGTCTTGCTTTGGTGCGTACGGCCGTTGTCAACGACACGCCGTATGAGGGCGCGCAGACCTTCAATCTGGTGGCCACCGCCAACGGTGGCTTGTCGGCCACCGGTGTCGGCACCATCCACGACGACGGTACTGGCAGCTATTTCCCGGATCAAGCCCCAGATTTGATCCATGGCGAGGTGACGCCGGTGGAAGACCCTGATGCGGTACTCAACGATGACCGGCCCTTGGGTGTCACCAACGTCGACGTTAACGAGGCCTCGCCTTATGCGGTGTTTACCGTCAGAGGTGCCCCTGGGCAGTTGGCCAGTCTGGCCCTGAGAAACGGCACGGCCGTGGGCGGCTCGGCCGCGCCGGCCGACGGATCTGTCGACTTTGATCTTGCTGGGCTGCAGTTTTTTGACGGCACCGACTGGGTCAATTACACGGCAGGTGCCAGGATTGCCCTTAATGCCAGCGGGGAGCTACTGGTAAGGACTGCGGTGGTCAACGATGCGGTCTTTGAGGGACCGCAGACTTTCGCGCTGCTGGCCAGCAATGCCGGCGGTGTCATCGCGACCGGAATCGGAACGATTTTCGATGATGGCACTGGCGATATCTTTAATCCAGATGGATCGAGGAACCTCTCGGCCATTAAGAACGATGACAGAGCAGGTGCGCCCATGAGCAGGCCCGCCGATCCTGCGCCACCGACACCTTTGCAAGCGCTGCCTGCGACCTCGCCGAGCTTGCATGTGCAGCTGGCGGTGGCTCAGGCGCAGGCTGATCAAAGCGCAACTGCCACGCAAAACCTTGGGGCCCCCTCGCTACAGACTGTGGTTGGCGGTCAGCTCACGACGAGCTTGGCTCAGGCGCAAGCTGATGCGTTCGCGCGACCGACCGACCCTAACCTTTATGTGCTGCCGGCGGTGACGCAGGCCCGCTACGAAGCGCTGCTGGGCAAGGTTCCGACCCTGATGATGCAGTCCGGCCTGTTGATTCCCAGTGCCCCCTTGAACCCTTCATCGGGCGGACTGTTGGGGCCATTCGCTGAGGCAGGTGCTGCGCCCTTTGAGTTGTCTCTGGCAGACCAAACGCTGGCGCAGATGTCGGATCCGAAAGCCCACCCGGATGCGCCTCAGGCACAGACAGACGATGAACAGGAAACGCTGGCCCAAAAGCAGGCGCGCCATCTGGCTGCGGCTCGTGAGGCAGCCGCGCAGAGCGCGCGGGCGGCTCCAGAGCCTGTCAACGTTGGACAGCTCGGCTTTACCAAGAGGCTTCAGCGTGAGGCCGCTCAACGCTTATTGGGAGATCGATGGACATGAAGTTCCGAGCCGCCACGTTAACTCGACATTGTTTTCTTAAATTCAGACCAAGATTCAACCGGAGTGATCTCATGAAAGCTAAGCTGCGCTTTGCCCTCAAACCCGTAACCCTGGCCGTATTGGGCCTCATGCTTGCCGGCTGTTCAAGCTTGAGCCCGCTGCCAATCAAGGAGCAGGCAGTGCGTGACCGTGCAGCGCTTGACCGGGTCACCATGTTTGACCAGCAGGAGCCGATTACTGCGCCGGTATCGGTCGACGAGGCGATCGCGCGCGCGCTCAAATACAACCTTGATCTGCGCCTGAAGAAAATGGAGACGGCTGTCAATGAGCAGCTGCATGAGGTTTCCAAGTACGACATGCTGCCCAATTTGGTGGTCGGTGCCGGCTACACCAACCGTAGCAATTATTCTGGCGGTGAGAACGCCCCATTCAGCGGCGAGGCGCGGGGGAGCACACCCTCAGGGATCAAAGCTCCGAGCGGTACCTTCACGACCTCGTCGGATCGGCAACAAAAACTGGCCTCAGTGGAGTTCAGCTGGAACGTGTTGGACTTCGGTGTCTCTTACTACCGCGCCAAGCAAAGGGCTGATGAGTTTCTGATCGCGCAGGAACGGCGGCGTCGCGTAATCCAGACTTTGGTTCATGATGTGCGCTTTGCTTTCCACCGTGCGCTGGCAGCGCAAAATCTGGCGACAGAGGCTGAAACGGTGATGCGGCAGGCTGAAGTTGCCATTGAGCAAAGCCGTTCGGCGGAGAGCCGAGGCCTGATTCCGGTTCAGACGGCTTTGGCCTATCAGCGCGCCCTGGTGGACGCGGTGGCCTTGCTCAACACCAGACGGCAAGACCTGGATTTTGCCAAGGCTGAGCTGGCTGCCCTGATGTCTGCGCCGACCAATCAGTTCACCTTGGTGACCGTGCCTGAACAGGCCCTGCCGCCGCTTCCCACCAATCTGGCCGTGTTGGAAGATACGGCCTTACTCAACCGACCCGAGCTGCGCGAAGAAGACTATCGCAAGCGTATCTCTGGCAACGAGACACGGCGTCAGCTGATGCAGGCCTTCCCAAACTTGAGCCTGGGCCTCGGGACACAGTACGACAGCAACCGCTTTCTCTACAACAATGATTGGGTGGAGAGCTCGGCGCGCATTTCTTGGAATCTGCTGCGAATCCTCAGTGCACCAGCCGTCAAAAAAGCGGGCGAGCGTCAGCTTGAAGTCGATGACGCGCGCCGTCAGGCTCTGTCCATGGCCATCATGACGCAAACTCGAATTGCCGCCCTGCGTTACGGTCTGGCCAGGAGCGATCTGGACTTGGCGCAAAAGAGTCTGGATGTTGACAACCGGGTGGCTGCGGTAGCTCAGGCCGGTGTGACCAGTAAAGCCGAGACAGAGCTGGAGCTCGTGCGAGCAACCGCTCGGGCTGCGGTCAGCAAGTATCAGCGCGCCATCGCCCACGCCAATGCATTGGCGGCCTACTCGCGTATTCAACACTCGCTTGGGCAAGACTTTGACTTCGGCAACCTGGACAAGCTGACCGTGGCTGAGCTTTCGGCCCAGGTGGGCCAGACGCTGTCGCGGGCAGAAAAGCAACTGCCCACGCCTTTGCTGGCCCAGGCGGGGGCTCGGCCCAAGGTGCGGCTGGTTCTCGATGAGCAGCAGAGCGGTCGCCCCTTGATTGGCGGCGTGATGCAGGGTTTGACCCGTGGCGGTTTTGATGTGGTGGAGACCGATCAGGCCGATGCCTTGCGATTGCAGGTCAGCCTGCGCATGGCCGACGCCTCCCGGGGTCTTAAGCGCGGGGAGGTTGTGCTCAGTCAGGTGGGCAAGGCCAGCGCCACCTATACCGCAACGCTGCCGGGCGAGCCGCGCGAAGCGACCTTTCAGGCCATGGGTGAGGCGGCGGTGACCGCCAATGTAGGCAACCTCAGGGAGTGGATTGCCACTTCCAGGTAGATGGTCCCCAGGCGGCTGGGAGATGCGCGGTCCTGCGCAGGGGCGCCGACTGCCCGGGTCCAGGGCGTGAACCCAAGGCTGGCCCTCGGACCAGAACGTGTGCCGTTTCTATCCTTTGGTTGGAGGATTGCCCTGATGTTTTTTCGCAACCAGAATATGGTTTCTGTTTTGATATCTTTCTTTGGATCTATGCGATTGCCCAGGGCGTGCCGCGTCAATGCGATCGGGGTTTTTATCCTGACTGGACTTTGGGCGACGGACTTGGTTCGGGCCCAGGCGCCTGAATCGGCCGCGCCTGAAAACCGTATCTTGGTTCAGGCATGGGCCGAGGCAGAAGCGGTGATTTCAAGTCCTATCGTCGGGCTGATTCAATCGATGCCCTCGCGTCTGGGCCAGCGATTCGAAAAGGGTGAGCCCATACTGCGCTTTGAGTGCACGGAGCATGAGGCCAAGGCGCAGATCGCGCAGGCCGAGCTCAGTGGCGCACAGGAAAACTTGGAAGCGAAGATTCGGCTCAAGGCACTTGAGGCTGCTTCCGAGCTCGAGGTGACGCTGGCTGCTGCACAAGTGGCCAAGGCCGAGGGGCAACTCAGACTTTCCCAGTATCAAGTCGCCCAGTGCGTACTCGTAGCTCCATTTTCCGGTTTTGTGGTGCGCATCATGGGTAAGGCGTTTCAGACCACCAACGTGGGTCAGCCCCTGCTGGAGTTGATTTCAGCCGGCGTTCCCAAATTGCGCGTGAGCGCCAGTTCCCGCTTGTTCAAGCGCTTTGCCGTGGGTACAAACCTGAGGGTGCGTATCGACGAGACGGGGCAGACCTACAGCGCCAAGGTCACCCTCATCAACGCCCGTATCGATCCCGTCAACCAGACCTTCGAGATGGAGGCGCGCGTTGAGGGCGCTGCGCGCGACTTGTTACCGGGCATGAGCGGTACGGCTGTGATTGTCGACCCTGCAAAAACGCCTGCGACTGCGCCAAGGCCCAAGCAGTGAGATCGGATTCTGCGCAGGATCTTCCATGGGAGGCGCTCGATCGCCTGACCGCGCGTGCCCGCGAGGCCGAGACTGAGGCAGCGCTGTTTTTTTGCATAGCCAACGACAGCTATGCGCTGCTGCCCTACAGGTCTGCCGTGGTGTTCGCCGTCCGCGGGGGTAGGGCTCGGTTCGTGTGTCAGTCGGGTCTGACGACCGTCGATAGACGCAGCGCCTACGGATCCTGGTGCGAGCAGGTGGCCGATGCACTTTTGCCTCAGATCGGTGTGGGCGGCCCAGTCTCGATGCGGCAGGTCAGTGAGGCCCTGCATCCGGCCTGGAAGGAGTACTGGCCCGAGGGGGTCTACGCCTACGTCCTGCCTGGCTCAAGGGGAGAGCCGGTGGGATTGGCGATCTATATTTGCGATCAAGTCTGGCCGCCCCAGGCCGGTCCCATGTTCGGCGCGCTGCACCAGGTGTACGGTCTGTGTTTGCAGAACCTTCGCGGTCGGCGGGCCGGCTGGGCGTGGGGAGCACGCGCTGCGGGTCATTCCAGCCGGGCCGGCAAATGGATGCTGGCAACGGCTGTCGTGGTTGTGCTGGTGTTGTGTATTCCGGTTCGCCAGTTTGTGGTCGCCCCCGCCGAGATCATTTCGCTCGATTCGGTGGCGGTGACCTCGCCGGTCGAAGGTATCGTTGCTGAGTTGGTGGCCAAGCCCAACCAGGCGGTCAAGAGAGGCGATGCGCTGGTGCGTCTGGACGATACCGCGATCCGCAATCGATTGGAATCTGCACGCCAGGCGCTGCAGGTGGCCCGAGCCGAGTATCTGGCTGGCGCGCACCGGGCGTTTGTCTCCACGGAGAGGACGGTTGAGACAGGCGTTTTACGGGGCCGGATCAGCGAGCGCGTGGCTGAGGTGGCTTTCTTGCAAGACCAGCTGGGTATGCAGACGATTCGAGCCATGCGCGATGGCATTGCGGTTTATGGGCAGGAAAATGACTGGATCGGCAAGCCCGTGGCGGCGGGTCAACGCATCATGGAGCTGGCTGATGCCTCTGAGGTCGGGGTGCAGGCTTGGGTGCCTGTCGCCGATGCCATCAATCTGGACAGCGGTTCTGCCTTTACCTTGCTGTTGCACGCCGATCCGCTCAATCCTGTGTCGGCGGTGATCGAGCAGGCGAGCTATCAGGCCACCAAGTCGCCCGATGGGGTGGCTGCCTACCGGGTTCGGGCTCGGTTGGCCGATGGGAGTCGATTGCCTCGGCTGGGCTTGCGCGGTAGCGCCAAGATTGACGGCCAGTGGGTGCCCCTGGGTTATCTGCTGATGCGCCGGCCGCTGTCGGTGACGCGGCAATGGCTGGGGGTCTGAGTCGTGTCTGCAGCGCATAGCCCCGATCCGCTGCGGGTCAACGCCGCCGATCAGAGGCTGATGCTGGACTTGCCGGCCCTGCGCGAGGACCTCGGTCTGCATCGGGGGCCCACCCTGAAGAACGGTGCGCCTTCATGGGTCATCGAAGACCCGGCCCGCGGACGATTCTTCCGCATCGGTTGGCTTGAATTCGAGTTGCTCAGTCGTTGGTCCTGCGGTGACGCTGCCGAAGTGGCACGGCAGACGGCCGCGCAAACGCTGCTCAAGCCTACGCTGGAGGAGGTGATGGCCGTACGCCAGTTCCTGTTGCAGCATGAACTGGCCGTAGACCCGCAACGGCTTGAGCGAGCCAGGCGCGGGCCGGTGAAGACGCAGAACCTTGCCACCCAGGCCCTGCATCACTACCTGATGTTTCGAATTCCCTTGTTCAACCCTGAGCCTTTCCTGCAGCGGGGGCTGCCCTGGTTCCAGCCCCTGCTCGGACAGCGTGCGCTCTGGCTCAGTGTGCTGGCCGCTGTCGTGGGTTTGGCCATGGCCGTTCAGCAGTGGGATACCTTTGTCACGACTCTGGTGGAGACGTTCAGCCTGCAGGGCCTGCTGAGTTACTCGGTAGCGCTGGTTTTTGCCAAAGTTTTGCATGAACTCGGGCATGCCTTCACCGCCAAGAGTTTGGGACTGCGAGTGCCGCGCATGGGAGTGGCGCTGGTATTGCTGCTACCCATGCTCTACACCGATACGGGCGAGACTTGGCGCCTGCGGCGCAAGCAGGACCGATTTCGAATTGCGGTGGCTGGAATGCGCATCGAGATCATGCTGGCGGCGTGGTGCACCTTGGCCTGGAGTTTCCTGCCCGATGGCAGCTTACGCTCGGCCATGTTCTTCCTGGCCACCACCAGCTGGTTGGTCACGCTGGCCATCAACGCCAGCCCCTTTCTCCGCTTCGACGGCTACTACATGATGTCTGATGCGGCCGACATTCCAAACCTGCACGACGAGGCCGCCAAGTCCGTCCGATACTTTCTGCGCACCCGACTGCTCGGCTTTCGGGAGCCTGAGCCGGTGATGGAGGGTGGGGAGCCCCCGCCCTGGCTGCTGGCGTTTGGTTTGGCGACGATGGTTTACCGCTTTTTTCTGTTTGTGGGCATCGCGCTCATGGTCTACCACTTCTTCTTCAAGGCGCTGGGCATCTTCCTGTTCATCGTTGAGATCTGGTGGTTCATCCTGAGACCCATTCTGGGAGAACTCAAGGTGTGGTGGACCGACCGTTCCCGGATTCAATGGATGCCGGCTTTGCGCACCAGCCTGGTTTTGTTGTCATTGGGTCTTGTGCTTTTCCTGCCCTGGCAGGGTCAGGTCATGGCAGAAGGATGGGTGCGTGCCGCTCACGAGTTTGTGGTCTATCCCCCCCGACCCTCGAAGTTGCTGGATCTGCCGCAGGGCCAGGAGGTGGCGGCGCAGGATCGCTTGGTACGACTGGCCGCCTCCGATTTGGCGCTGCGTGAGGCGCGGGCGCAGGCACGGATCATCGCGCTGGACAGTCGCCTGAATGCGACGGCTGGCGATCAGCAGTCGGTCGATACGGTCCGAAGCACCCGGGAGCAGCTCAACCAGCAATGGGTGGAAGTCAGGGGCGCCCATACCGAGGCGCTGCAGCTTCACCTGGTGGCCCCTTTTGCAGGCCGTCTGGTCGACGTGGCCCCCGACCTGGCTCCCGGGCTGGTGGTGGCCCGGCAAGAGGTGCTGGCGCGTGTGATCGATCCTCGTCAATGGATGGCAGAGGCCTTTGTGGACGAGGACGGGGCCAAGCGCATACGGGTCGGTGCCGCCGCACGCGCCTACTTGCACGGCGCGCACATAGAGACCATCGAAGGTCGCATTGAGGAAATTGATACTGTGCCGGTGGAGCAATTGCCTGCCGAAATGCTCGCCGCACGCTTTGGTGGCTTCCTGCTGACCACCGACGATCCGTCGATGCTCAAGCCTCTGCGGTCGCTCTATCGGGTTCGGTTGTCTCTGGCCCATGGCCCGCAAAGCCCCCAGGCCCGTCTGGCAGGATTTAACTTGCAGGCCGAACGCGACAGCCTGGCCGGCCGCCTGGTGCGTGGCGCCGTCAGTGCCTTGATGCTGCAGGCTACTTTTTGACGGGCGCTTTGGTGCGCTTGGCTCACGGCGCGCTGCCGTTTAGTCAGGATGCCATCTTGCAGGGCAGCCGCGGGCGCATGACTCGTTTGTACAGCGGTGGGACCATCGCCAGCAGGCACATGCCGGCATAGCCCAGGGGCATCTGAGGCGAGGCTGGCGTTCGATACAGCTCATCACAGTCCAGAGAGGGCTCTCGATGGTGAGCCGCGTGGCGCGGCAGTTTGAAGAGCATCAGGTCGGAAATGCGATTGGCGCAGTCCCAGGTGTGCGCTGCTCCCATGCGTTCAGGCTTGCCGTGGAGGTGGACGCGCATCAGTCCCCAGTGCTCGATATAGTCCACCGAGCCCACCAGGAGCAACGCAAAGGCGGCCTGGATGCAGCAAAAGGCCAAGGTTTTGCTGCCGCCTATCCCATACATCAGCGCGAACAGTGAGGCGGTGGCTGCGAGCAGAGCCAATGCTTCATTCCAGCGGCCCGGTTGTTTGCTCGACAAGCGCACCGCGTCCCTGAAGACGCCCCAGAAGTAGCGCGGCAGAAAAACCCACAAGCCCTCATGCACTCGGGCGGTGGCCGGGTCTGTGCGCGTAGCGGCGCCTCGGTGATGCCCTTTGTTGTGTTCGATGGCGTAATGGCCGTAGGCTACAGACAGAAGGAGCAAGCGGGCGAGCACCCGATCGAACAGCGCCCTGCGGTGCCCCAATTCATGGGCCAGCACAATCCCGATGCCGCCGAGCACATAGCCGCAGGACAGAGCCAGCCAAACCAGATCGGGCCAGGCCAGTGCGTGGGCTTGGCTGGCCAGCCCCAAACTCACCGCAAGCACCAAGGCCATCACCAGCCGGGGGAAGTGGCGCCCCCAGGCTGGCTCGGCCGCCCGTGTGTCGCCAGGCCCTACCCAGGCTTCGGCGATCGGCAGAACCACAGCGGCCAAGAAGACTGAAAGGCCATACCCACCGCTGGCCCAAGCCAGCAGGGGCGAGAGCGTGAAGGCCAGAGGCAGAAAAAGATGCATGGGGAGTGATTGCAGTGGGCGAACAGCCTTTGAGATCCTAGCGCCTTGAAGGCAGCCCGGTCTGCCGGGTTTGCCCGCGCTCCTGGGGCGTTCTGCGATCGGAGCATCCGGGAAATGGACTGCCCCCGCGATTGCGGCGCCTGCCGGCTCGGCATCGGCTCCTCGGGAACTGGAGATCGACCGCAGTCATGGCCCGCGGTGCCGATCAAAAGGTTGATGTCGGTTGGGGGACCACCCTTCAAACCAGAGCCGGCATAATCGCAAAACGTTTGGCCTCAGAGGGTAATCTCCCGCGGTCGTCGTCCCAAGCCACTTTCCGAATCGCCTGTCTTCTCGCTGTTTGACTTTCGGTCCTCATGAGTGCCCTCCACCGCATCGAACTGCTTAAGACACGTCTAGAGCCGCATCGGGACTCTCCCGAGCAGATCCGACGGATCGTGATCGTCGGCGGCGGATCGGCGGGCTGGATGGCCGCTGCCGCTCTCTCCAACGTCCTGCACTCGAAGGTCCAGATCACTCTGGTCGAGTCCGAGCAAATCGGCATTGTCGGTGTGGGTGAGGCTACCATCCCCACCATACGTCTGCTCAACCAGACCATGGGGGTGGATGAACGCGAGTTCCTGAGGGTGACCCAGGGCACCTTCAAGCTGGGCATAGAGTTCGTCAACTGGGGTGGCAAGGACCACCGCTACATTCACCCCTTCGGGCTGTATGGTCCCAAGTTCGACCTGGGGTCTGTAACCCAGCATTGGATCAAGCACCGGCATGATCCCTCCGTCGGGGCTCTGGATCAATATTCCATTGCGGCAGTGGCAGCTGCCAATGGACGCTTTTCACTGCCCACCTCCCGATCCGATTTGGCGTCCTCAGGCTTTAGCTATGCCTTTCATTTCGACGCCTCGCTCTACGCCAAATACCTCAGAGATCTGTCCGAGCGGCGTGGCGTTCGCAGGGTCGAGGGCATCATCGATCAGGTCGATCTGGATCCCGGCAACGGATATGTTCGCTCGGTCCGGGTGCAATCCGGTCAAGTGATTGAAGGCGACCTGTTCATCGATTGTTCAGGCTTCCGCTCGCTGCTGCTGGGTCAGACTTTGGGCGTGGGGTTCGAGTCGTGGTCGCAGTGGTTGCCTTGTGACCGTGCGTGGGCCATGCCCTGTACCCTAGAGGGTGAACCGGCACCGTATACCCGTTCGACCGCGCTGGAGGCGGGCTGGCAATGGACCATCCCGCTGCGTCACCGGGTAGGCAATGGGTATGTGTTCAGCAGTTCCTTCCTGAGCCAGGAGAGGGCAGCCGACACTCTGCGCAGCCGGCTGCCGGGTCGGGCGCTGGCCGAGCCGCGCTTGATCCAGTTCACCCCCGGTCGGAGACAGCGGGCCTGGGAGCGCAATGTCCTGGCTCTCGGTCTGGCCAGTGGTTTTTTGGAGCCGCTGGAATCGACCAGCCTGCACCTGGTTCATTCGGGGCTGGCCCATCTGCTGGCCATGTTCCCCGACAAGAATTTCGTCGAATCGATCCGTCGGGAATACAACCGCCGCTTCGCCGTCGAATTTGAGCGGATCCGCGATTTCCTCATCCTGCACTACCGGTTCAATGCTCACAACCGGAACCCCATGTGGCAGCATTGCGCGCACATGCAACTTCCTGACAGCCTGAAGGAGCGCCTGGAACTGTTTGCCTACTGTGGTCAGGTCCAGATTGATGAAGCCGACCTTTTCGGGACCGAGAGTTGGATGGCCGTGCATTTGGGGCAAATGAATTTCCCCAAGACACACGAGCCCTTGTTGGACCTCAGGCGCGCCGACGGTTTGTCGGGCCTCCATCGTTTGCGTCAATCACTCAAGGCGGCGGTGCAGGCCATGCCGACTCACCAAGCCTTTCTCCAGACCTATCTGGGCTTGGAGGAGGGCAGTGCATCAACCCGCAAGGTGGCCTTGTCGTGAGGGCGTGGGCGCAGGCCAGTCGGCCCAAGCCCCCAGACACCGAAGGCCTCTGCCGCTAGGCCGGCTGGCGCTTAGAACCCGCTCTCGCGAATCCACACCGAGGCCGCATGTCTCCAATAGCGCTGCAGCAGGCTCTCGGGCTGCGCCTGGACCTTCAGCCGTCCGGTCTGTTGCAAATGGGGCGCCCGACTTTCATCTACAGCCTGGAATTCAATTTGATACCAGGCGCCCTCGGGCCGAAGTTGCTGATTGACTTTGCGGGTGGGAATGGGCCCACCAAACTCCGAGGCCAGCTCGGGCCAAGCCAGGGCCTGCAAGGCGCCATAGTCGATGCGTGTCAGGCGCAGTTCCAGGCGGGGACTGCCGACCAGATCGGAAACCCAGACGGCCGTCGCGCCGGTTTCGAGTCGATACAGGTCCTCGGCTGAGGCCAAGGCAATGACGCGAAGGCCTTCACGGCCTCGAAGGGTCACCAGTGGTGCATTTTGCGACACCCATTGCCCTGTTTGCAGCCGCTCCACATGGCTGACCGCGCCTTGCAGAGGCGACCGCAGCTGCAGGCGTGCCTGTCGGTCGGCCAGAGCGGCCAATTGGGCCAACAACTCATTTTTCTGCTCCACCAGAATGCTCGAGTCCTGCAAATCCCGAACCGAGCCAGCCTGGCGCCTGATTTTTTCTTCCACCAGACTCAGTTCGCGGCGAGTCTGTGCCGTCGCGAAATCAAGGTCAGGCTGTTGCAGCTGCATCAAAACGGCGCCCTGCTCAACCGCATCACCCGGGTTCACCTGTACGGAGACCACCCGGCCTCCTTCAGGGGCGTAAACGATGCGGAAGTCACCGGCCTGCAGAACGGCCGGCAGGGAGATCGAGGGACGCCAGGGCACGGCCAGCAACACCATCAGTCCCACCAACAACAGGGCCGTAGAGAGGGAATGGAGATTGAGGCGCATGGCATGTCGGCGCAGCCACCACTGCTGCACTTCATTTCTTACGGGCATGAGTATGAACCAGACAATTTCAATGGCGAATAGAAAGATCCCGAGCAGCTTGAAGGTGAAGTGATAAATCAGCAGGGCAATGCCCAGAAAAATAATGGCTCGGTAAATCCAGGTGGTGTAGGCATACAGGATGAAAAGACGAGTCCGCCACTTGGGCAGGATTTCGGGCACCGGTTCACCCAGGCCAAACAGGAGCTCGCGCAGTTTCCATCGTGCCAGAGCAAAGGAGCGCGGCTGGAGGTTTTCCGCCTTGAGCAAATCGGACAGCGCAAAGTAGCCATCGAAGCGCATGAAGGGATTGAGGTTGACCATCAGGGAGCTGATCCAGCTGGTCGTGGCCACGAAAAATGCGGCACTGCGAAGAATCCCGTCAGGCAGGATAGACCAGGCAAAGGTGGCCATCATGGCCAGATGCAACTCGGTGTTGATACCGGCCATCGCGATGCGAAAGCGTTGGCGACTCGATCGCAGACGCCAAGAGTCTGTGGTGTCGGTGTAGAGCACCGGAAACAGCACCAGCAAAGCCACGCCAATGGCCCCGACCTTACAGCCGTATCGCTTGGCAACATACGCATGACCGAGCTCGTGGACAGATTTGACCACTGCCAGCGTCACGCCATAGAGCAAGAGTCCTTGCCAGGACCAAAAGTGCAGGAAGGTGGCGACGAACACCTCCCACTGCTGCAGGATCAGGAGCAAACCCACCACGCCCAGCAGCCGGATCATGCCCAGCACCGAAGGCCGAAAGATGCCAGCGACCAGCGGCAGGGTGCGGTGGAGAAAGGGATCTGGGCGAACCAGCGGCACCTTAAAAAATAGATAGTGGTGAATCAGCCAGGTCAGCCAGTGCTGCTGAACGCGTTGATGGGCGGTCAGCAGTCGCGCCAGGCCGGCTTTGTCGCGCACCTCCACCAACTGGTTGGCCACCAGAAACTGCAGCAGATCCTTCAAATCGGCGCCGTCGAAATCCAGGCCTGCCCGATCGCATGCTTGCAGGAAATCGGCTTCGGTGGCGCCGGCGCGCCATACTCCCAGGGCCTTGAACGCGTCCAGGCCGAGCCGAAAGTAACGGTTACGCGGCAGATCGTGAATGAGCCAGGTGGGAGATCCGTCCTCGGCTGGGCCGGAACTCAGCAGCGACAAATCGGCCCGCAAGGCCGGCAGCACCAGCGAGCCCGAGGTTTGCATCACCAGCCCAGCCACTGCCGGGCCACCGTGATTGGCCGGCGCAGCAGGTAATAGATCAGCGAGGTTTCCTCGCCATAAATTCGGGCCGTGCCGCGCAGCCCGATGCGCGGCGCCTCATGGGCCGGGTCCAGCCTGGCCGTCACCCGGTAGGCGGGCCACTCGGCCATCATGGTGGACTCGTAGACCACGTAAGAGACCGTGCCCTTCAAGCTGCGAAGCGGGTCAGTGTCGAGGAACAGACGCACCTCATTGCCTGGCGAGAGCGCCACGGCATCCTTGACGGGAACCATGATGGTCACCTCGACGCGCTTGGGGTCTGCAATCTGCAGGATGCGCTCACCGATTCTGACGGGCCGTCCCTTCCAAACCTGGGGGTCATCCACGACCACCACCCCGGGTCGATCCGCCCTCAGTTGAGTCTTACCCACCCGGCTCTGCGCCAAGCTCAATTCCCGGACTTTGCGATCGACCTGTGCCTGCAAGATCGCCAGCTCCGCCTTGCGTGCGGGATCCACGAAGGCGGCTTGCTGCGATCTGCGCAGTTCAGCATTGGCCACTTCGAGCGACCGCGCGGCAACCTCCTGCGTCCCCCGGAGATCTCCGGACTCAAGTTCGACCAGCAGGGAGCCGCGGTTGACCGCCTGGTTCGGTAAAACCATCAATTGGCGCACCACGCCATCAATCGGCGCCGAAACCACAAAGGGGTCACTGGCCACAATTTCAGCCGGGGCCAAAACACTCAAGCGCATTGGGGTCAGGCTTGCCGCCACAACAGCGGCGATGACCGCAAGGCCCGCTAGCGCGGTCCGCCAGCGCATCCAGCGTCTGCGACTGCGGCTCGCAAAGCGTTCCAGCGCGTGCCCATAGACCAGCGACAAGTGTTTGAGCAGCGCCAGCTCCTGCGGTGACCAGGCCGCCTCCCGGCTCAGCAGCAGCACACCCTGCCGATCGGTTCCGCGCGTGTTCAAGGGAAGCCACAGCAGGTAGGCGCTGGCCAATTCGGCCCAATCTCGCCGCAGTTCGGCGCTGAGCTGGTCGGGCGTGACGGGCTTGGCCTCCAGGTGCTCCCCGCCGGCATCGAGATGTTTGGCCACGCGCTCAACCCAAGCCACAAAGGGTGAAGTGCGGTCCACATCGCTGACGCTCGACAGGCACTGCACGCGCAGAGATCGGCTGCCCGAATGACCCAGGAAAACGGCTTGGACGTAGGGGGACAGGCCGCTGGTGGCGTTCGTGATGACGAAACGGGTCTCCTGCAAAGACTCGGCCTCCAGGGCCATTTTCTCGAGTTGCAACAGCGCGGCGAACCCATCGAGCGCCGTGGAGGGGAGCGCGCCGTTCATACAACCGGTTTCACTTGAGGAGGGCGTCGCCCGACATGCCGGGCAGTAATCGGGCGCCGTCGGCAAGACTGGCTCTGATATTGAGGGTCTGACTGACCGCATCGACCTGGCTGCCCAGGGCCACCACTTGCGCGCTATGCCGGGTGCCGGTCTCGTCAATGCGAACGTCCAGGGTTTGGCCCAGACGCAGGAAACGGATCCACTGTGCAGGCACCACCGCCATCACTTCCAGCGACTGTGTCGAGACAATGGACAGAAGTTCCTGGTGCAGCTTGGCCACTTCCAGTTCCTGCGCCTTGCGGCCGATCACCCGGCCGGCCCACGGAGCCTTGATGATGCAGCGATCGGTATTGATTCTGGCCATCCTCAATTCCGCCTGCGCTCTCTGAACGGCCACCTCTGACAGCTTGACCTCCAGGGCACCGATTGAGCGGGTGGATGCCAACAGCACATCGTTGTCCCACTTGGCCTGCGCGGCCCGCACTTCTGCATCCACCTTGTCGCGCTGGGCTTCAAAGATGTCGCAGTCGAATTCAACCAGCGTGTCATCCTTGTTGAAGGTGTCGCCTTCGCGCCAAGGCATACGTTTGATGCGGGCGGCAATTTCCGCCGAGACGGTGGTTTGCGTCAGGGCCTGCACGACAACCCGTACCGGTTTGAGCGCCACTTGAGCCTGACTTGCCATGCGTGCAGGCTTGGTCGGCGGCTCGACCTGCGCCCACACCAGCGATGGAAGGATAAGGCTGGCCCATCGCCCGGTGCGCGCCACCGCGGTCAACCACGGTCGCAGCACACCCCAGCCCTTCACTTGGCCGCTCCAATCAAGGTGATCTGCAGCCTGCCCACGGCCACCCCGCCTGCTTCGTCGCTGATTCGGATGGGTATGAACAGGCTGCGCAATTCACCGCCCGCCAGTGCCTCGTAGCTGGGGTGCCTGGGATCGAAACGCCAGGCCCCGTCGGGGTTCAGGGCAAAACCCTCAATCACTCGCCCACCGAGGACGTCAAAGGAAAGCCGGGCATCCTCATCGATATCGGTGGCCTCCAGTTTGCCGCTGATGACGGTCGCCTTGTTCTCCACCCGAATCTCAGACCATGCGCTTGCGACGGGTGGGTTGTTGACCCCGGTCACTTCAAGCAGCACATCGAGCGTACCTTGACCACCGAAGGGATCGACAGCCTCAAAACGCATGGCAAGCTGTCGCTTGGCCCCAGCTTTGAGCGCTCGGAACGCGGCATCGCTCGGATCGAACCGCCACTGACCATCGGCTTCGACGCTAAAGCCTGGAGCCAGCGTCTGGCCGCTGGCCAGTCGGAATTTCAGAGGATCGCCATCGGGGTCAACAGCATCGAGCTTGCCCGAGACAGCCCGATCACCTTCACGGGCGGCAATCGTCTTGCGAGCGCCGCCCTGCGGCATGTCGTTCACGTTCTCGAGCTTGAGTACAAATCGATCCGATACCTTCGCCCCGGATGCATCGATCGCAACCACCTCGATGTTGTAGGCGTCCCGATCGGCAGGCGGGTTGCCGCTGAAGGTTTGCGTAGCCGCATCAAACTTGAGCCAAGTCGGTAGCGCCGCGCCGCCTGACTGCCGGACCTCGTAGGAAAGGCGTCCTGACAGACTGAACGAATCGGGTTCAATTTTCAGCGATTTTTCGCCCGGGCCGCTCCAGGGTCGCGCCTGGCTTGAGAGCGGCCTGAGCACCACGCCTACCTCGCCCTGGTCCCAACTCTTGAGCCGGTCGCGCATTGCAGAGGTGAGGGATTTCACATCGCCTCGCAGGTTGGCTCCAGCCAAAGGATCAAGACCGGCGGTCGTGAAAACCCGACCGTAACTGTTTTGCAGCTCCGAATAGGCCACATCGCGTCGGAGGTCGGCCAGCAGCTCAGCCATCTCCTCGCGGATCAGGTCAAGCTCGCCGCTGCGCTCGGCTGCACGCAGTTGCTGCGTTTGTGCTCTGATCTTTCGAACCACGTCCAGATATTCGGTCGAGGTTTCAAATTGCTCGGCCGCCAAATCCAGGGCCACCCGGGAAAGATGAACCTGCCCCAGTACAGCGGCCGTCAGGGCAAGTCGGCGCTCCTGCGCCAGCTGCTTCTGCGCATCAGCCAGCTCTCGCACCACCGGCGCCTTGAAGACGTTGAACAGGTTCATGCTCAGCGAAGTACCCAGACCGGTCCAGGTGTTGTAGAGCAGAAAGTCATTGGTGTCCCGGTACAGACCGCCGTATAAATTGATCCCTGGCAGCAAGCCCAGCAGCGCCGAGCGCGCCTCACTTTCCGTGATGCGGCGCTGGTATCGCAATTCCATCAGCTCGGGCCTCAGGGCCAGGGCCGAGCGCTCCAGGGTCGCGATATCGGCCTTGAGCACCGGAACCCGGTATTGAGTCTCGTCCACAGGCACCAGTTGCAACGCGGTCGAGGGCGGCAGCCCCATCAAGGTGATCAAGGTGGTGCGCGCATCCACCAGATCTTTCTGCAGTGCCTCCAGAGACCGTCTGATATCGATGAGATCGCGTTGGTAGGTCAGAGCGTCCAGCGGGTTCTTCAGCCGCAGGGATTCGACCTTACGCGAATCGACCAGGGCCTGCTGCACGCGCGATCGCAGTTCCTCGGTACGTTTGAGCAGTTTCTGCGCCGATACCGCCCGCCAGTAGGCTGAGCGGACATCCTGAATCAAATTCTGCACCGCTTTGCGCTCGCGTTCCTTGGCTACCAGCAGTCGATCCGCAGCCTGCTCCGATCGCAAATAGGACAAGCCGAAGTCCAGCACATTCCAACTCATCAACAAGGTTTGGTTGTTGCTGTTCTTGTCGGCCGAAACGGAATAGGTGGGTCGATTCACATCACGCACAATTTGGCCGTTTTCCAGCACCCCGCTGCTGGAGGCGGCCAGGCGGTCACGCTGGGAATAGCCAGCGGTCAGCGCCATCTGCGGCAGCATGTCAAAGCGCGAAACCGCCAGTTGATGCGACGCCATGGCCGATTCCATCATTTGAACCCGGCGCTCGCGATTGAACAGCAGGGCCCGGGCCATCGCCTCCTCCAAGGTGACAGGACCTTGGGGCGTCTCGGTGCCTTTGACCAGGGTGCGTTTGTCTTCCTCGCCCCCATCGAGCGCTTGTCGGCTGTCGATCGGAATCAGCGGTGTGGAGCAGCCGGCCATCAAGACGGCTGCGGCGGCGGCCAGCAGCGTGCGCGCGCCAGGCCCAACAGGGGCAAATGGTTTACCGGGCCTGCCTTGCCCTGAGAGCGTTTTCATCACTATCTTGACTCCTGATCAAAAGCGGCGAGGATCTGGGCTCCATAGCCGCCCCATTGCTGGTGCATTTGGTCTATTTGGTGCGTAAAAGTCGGCCGTGCAGATTCATTGGGCGGGCCGCCCGCATCGCTTCGTGGCCCCTGGCCGCTCAGGTCGATCTTGATCTCCAGGGTGCGCACGCCTCCGGCGGGGTCCTGCGCAACCAGACGCAGATCGATCAGTTGTGCACCGGGCGGCGGATCCGCACTGATCTTGCCCGTACCCGCATCAACGCGTATCCAGGCCGGTGGGGCGCTGCCGTCAGCGCCGGTCACGCGGTATTGCACCGATGAGTTGCCGCGGAAGTCTGCCACTTCCACCTCGATGCCGTTGCGCTGCTTGACCACTTCGACAATCATGATGCCGGTCGATGATTCGTCACCCCGTGCAGCCTGTTGCTGAAGTCGTATCTGCCCATTGCTGCCCACTGAGACGTCCACACGCTCGACCGCACGCCCCGTCCCCTGGCCGCTGGCAGCTGCGTTGTCAGTGCCCGCTCGGGACACCTGCAACTGCCCGTCCGCGCCCACATTGGCCTGAGTGCGCCCGCCTTCGGTCTGCGGGTTGCTGACCGGCGTGGCAGTACTCGTGCGCGCATCCGATGCGCTGCTGCTCGAGCTGGCCGAAGCGCTGCTGGTGGCTGTGGATGCGGTCCCCCCGGCACCGGCCGTGCCCCCGGACGTTGCCGCCGCCGATCCAGCGCCGCCATCGCCCCCGGTGGTAGCCGTTCCAGCACCGGTTCCAGCACCGGTTCCAGCACCGGTTCCAGCACCGGTTCCAGCACCGGTTCCAG
>CAZATV010000054.1:0-18955 GCA_964488145.1 uncultured Polaromonas sp. | reverse complement strand
ACCAGCTTCAACATGGGCTCGGCGCTCGACGGCCTGCTCGATTTGAAGACAGGCACTGCGCCGGTACTGGGCGCCAGCGCCACCCGCTCCGACACGCTGCAAGTCAGCGGCGACTTGACCGTCACTGACGCCTGGTTGGGCCAGCGCGGCCTCAGTGGCGGTGCGCTCAAGCTGCAAGCCTCGGGAGCCATCGTCTGGCAGGTGAGTACGACCACGCTGGCCAGCCTCGACCTGCGCGCCGGCGGCTCACTGCAGATCGAAGGCACGCTCGATGCGGCTCAGGCTCAATTGACGGCAGCCACCAACATCAGCGGCGCGGGCCTGGTCAAGGCCAATCAGCTGAGCCTGAACACGGGCAACGGCGATGTGGGCAGCGCGGCAGCAGCCGTGCGGATTGATTTGCAGGGCAGCAATGCCCGCCTGGGCGGACAGGTGCGCGGCGCGGCTTACATCAGCGAGCTCAGCGGCAACCTGAGCCTCGATCGCCTGCGCGCAAACGGCTTGGCGGCCTTGAGCACTGTCAGCGGCAGCATCGTGGGCGTGTCGCAAGCTGGTTTTGCCGACCTGCAAGCTGCCAGCGTGGCCCTGGTCTCCAGTGCAGAGATTGGCGCGACCAGTGACGCGCTGGTGCTGAGCACCGCCAGCCTGAGCGCCAGCGGCGTGGGCCGTGTGCTGATCGATACGCATGGCGCGGTTTCGGTCTCTTCCCTGGCGGTCACCGGCACGGGTGCGGTGGCCAGCGTCAATGCACGCGGCAATCTGGCGCTGGCCGGTAGCGTGAGCAGCAGTGGCAGCCTGAGCCTCAATTCACGCGGCGAGATCACGCAAGCTGCCAGTGCGGCGGTCAGCGCGACCGGTGCCTTGAGCATGAGCAGCGTGCGCGGCAACATCACGCAGGCGGCTGGTGGCAGCATCAGTGCGGCGGGCGCAACCCTTGATGCCGGCGCTGGCATGGCGCTCGGCACTGTCGATGCTGGCAGTGGCTTGCTCAGCCTGACGGCCCGCGCCGGTTCTATCCTTGATGCCGACACCACGGACAACACCGACCTGAGCGGTGGCAGCGTGTGGATCAGCGCCAGCGAATCGATTGGTGAAGACGTTCTGGCCGGTGGCTTGGTGGCCGAGGACGGCTTGGCACCCAATGCGCTGGATATCAACACCGCCACGATTTCGGCGGTGGCTGCGGGCGGTTTGCGTTTGAACAGTCTGGGCAGCCTGACGGTGGCCAGCATCAGTGGCAGCTTGGGCCTGCACAGCAGCGACGGTGGCGACATTGTCTTGAGTGTGGATGGCGATCGGCTCACGGTGGCCGCCGAGGTCCGCGCGGTGCAGGGCGGCTCGGTCAGCCTGCTTGTCGACAACGCGGCCAATACCTCGGTGCTGGACATCACGGGCCAGGTGCGCGCGGACGAGGGAGCGGTAAAGCTCGCGGCCGATGCTTCGGTCCATCTGGTGGCTGTTGGTTCGGCTCCGCTGGCCATGAGCGATCGCATCCGCACCGCTGGCGATATGGTGATCACCGCTGGCAACGGCTTGCGCATCGTCAATGCCGCTGGCGCAAACGCGGCAGGTACGTTGGGCCGCAGCGATTCGCCCGGCGTGATCCGCATCGTCGGCAACCAGACCATTGGGGCCGACCAGCGCCTGGCGTTGCAAATCAGCGGCGAAGACGACGATCAGAGCGATCAGCTGCAGGTTACAGGTACCCTGACGGTCAGCGATGGCAGCGCGATCGATGTCAAGCTGGCCGAGGATGTGCAACCGCGCCTGGGCCGAAGCTACGGCCTGATTAAGGCCGGTTCGGTGGTCGGTCACTTTGAATCGGGCACGGGTCTCTTCGGCTACGACGACGGCAGCAGCCTGCTTACCCTCACGCCGTTGCTCGATGAGGACGAGATCGAAGGGGAGGGCGAGATCGCTGAAGTCGGTCTGAGCCTGGAGGTGGTCAAGCGCCCGGCAGCCGACACCCTGCGTATCACTGCGCACAGCCAGGCTGACGAGGACACCCTGGGCACCTTCTTCAACTCGCCCTACTTCGGCCAGGGCAAAACCTACAGCGCGGGCATGACGGTGCGGGCGGCCGACTTTTTGACGGTTGACGGGCGCTTCGCGCTGTCCAGCAGCGTCAGGACCATCGCGACCTCGCAGGGCGGTCCGGTCACGGCCAACAGCTGGATCGTCGGCGGCAATGACCTGCACGCCTTTGTCGGCCTCAACGGCCCGTACCGGCTCGACACCGACCACGACGGTCAGCTCGATGACGAGACGACCAACCCGACTGCGGCTGGCTTCGAGCTCGCCGGGCTGGACCTGGGCCTGGCCTTGTTCCAGGACACCGAGCCCGTGGGCGCGCTGCCCGCGCGCAGCTGGCTGAGCCTGTCGGCCTCGGCAGCCTCGGCCACCGAGATCGGCCTGCCGCTGGTCGACATTCGCGCCGAAGACCTCCAACTGGAGGTCAATGTTGGCAGCGACGGTTCGGTGGTCGACTTCAGCACCCCCTTGAGCATTGCCACCGGCGGCAAGCTCGCCGGCGGCACAAGCGATGAAGTTAAGACCCTGGACTTCAAGGCGACCCAGGGCACGCTAGTGCGGGCATCGGGCTATCTGGAGATCGAGGTCGACGGCTTCTTCTCACTCGCAGGTAATCTGGGCTTTGAAAAGTCCATCCGTACGGTGACGCTGGCCGATGGCAGCGAGCTCAATGTGGACACGCTGACCTTCGGCGGCCAGGACCTGCAAGCCTTCGCGGGTGTCAATGGGCCGTACTGGCGCGACCTTAATGACAACGGCACCTTCACCGAAGACGAGGCCAACCCCGACTCAGTGGGCCTGGCCATGGGCGGGGTGAACTTTGCCCTGGTGCTGGCCGATGCCGCGCCAGGCGCCGACAGTGGCGCAGGCCTGCAGTGGACGGCGCTCAAAGCCCAGGCTGGCTCGGTGGCTCTTGTGGGCGTGCCTGAGGTCACGCTGGCCGCGCGCGATCTGGCAGTCGACATCAACCTGGTCAGCGGCGTCAAGTCCAATCTGGATGCAGACACCAAGGTGATCGACTTCACCGGCGGCGAAGAAGAGTTCAGGGTGGTTACCGGCACTGGCAAGAGCATCACGTTGGACATGGCCGGTGACACTGGCCGACTGGTGCGGGCCAGCGGTTCGATGGACTTGAACCTGGCCAACTTTGTGCAGTTCAGCGGCTCCATGGGTCTGGAGCGACGCGCGCAGGAAGTGACGCTGACCGATGGCACCCAGGTGCAGACCGAGATGCTCAGCCTGGGCGGCACCGGCCTGAGCGGCTTTGTCGGCCTGGGCCCCTATGGTACCGACGCCAATGGCAACGGCCGTCTGGAAAACAGCGAGCTCAACCCCGAGGCCAGGGGCCTGGGCGTGCGCAATGTGGAGTTTGGCCTGGCCATCTTCAACGGCAAGGGCGACTTCGATGACACCCAGTGGCTGGCGGTGACCGGCTCGGTCGGCGCGGTCGAGATGCTGGTGGGCTTGCCCGACGATCTGAAGCTGCAGGTCTACAACCTGGGTGTCGACCTGAATCTGGTGCGCCATGACGCTGCGGCTCTGAGCTCGCCGGTGGTCAAGGCGCCTGAGGGCGGCTATGTGCAGTTCAAGCCGGTGCGTGACCCGATCACGCAGGTCTACACCGCCCCTTTGGTGATGGGCCAGAACATGCTGGGTCAGGGGCTCGAAACGCTTGAGCTCGAGCTCCAGGTCCAGACCACCGCGCTGACCCATCTTTCCTTGGCAGAGCTGGAGCCGTCTTCAACGACGCCTTTGCTGCGCGAGGCCAGCAGCTCGGCGCAGCAGGTCAGCTCGCTGGTGGTCGCTGGTGTCTATGAGGCCGGTGATGTGATCACGCTGTCGGGCCTGGGCGATGAAGACTTGGTCTACGTGGTCGAAGACGAGGACCTGTCGGGTGAGGGCGGCACAGACATTACGCTGGCTCAGGCACACGCGAACATCGCAGCCAAGCTGCGCGAACTGATCGAGGGCATCGGTGAGGGCCCGGTCACCGCCTTGGGCGAGGGCGCGCTGATCCAGCTTGAAGCCAATGAAAAGAACGACAGCTTCACCCTGGCTGTGACAGTCAGCGGCCAGGGTGACCTGCTGCGCATCACCGGTGCAACAGGCGACAAGGCCAAGATCCACCGCCTCAAGCTTGAGGGCAAGGCGGCCGCCTTGAGCGACTACCTGGGTGCGCAGGGCAGCGACAGCGGCTTGCGCTGGAACGCCACCATGCTCGACCCGATGGGCTTGCGCATCCTGGTCTGCGGAGATGGCGTCCAAAGCGACATGACTTTGTGGGTCTCTGATAAGGACCCCAGGCCCTTCGCGCTGCCCTTGCCCAATGGCTTGCCGGTGATTGGTGAGCTGTCGTCCAGGCTCTGGATCACGCCGGATGCCCCCTCGGATCTGGTGTTCCAGGACGCCAGCTTCCGGCTCGAAGGCAACGACGACCCGACGGCCTCGGTGTCGATCTGGATGAGCGTTCCCAGCTTGAGCGAGGGCGGCCCGGCCGATGCCCGCCTCATCGCCCGCACCCAGAACGGCGTGTCGGTGCTCACCTTTGGCGCCGATGGGCGGCAGGTTCAGCTCACCGGCACATGCGAAAGCCTGGCCACCTATTTGAAGACCGCGGGTAACCTGAGTTATGTGGGCGATGTGGCGGCTTTGGATATCTCGTTCTACCCGACCCAGTACAACCAGGCCCAGGCCATGGTGAGGCTGGAACTTGTCAAGAATCAGGTGATCGACTTTGCCGATCGCTCGAACGCGATGGGCGAAGACAACCGGGCCATTGCGGTGACCACCGGCACCGGCCAGGCGCTGCAGTTGACGCACGACGGCGAGCGCGGAGAGCTCATGCGCGCTTCGGGCGGCATGGCGCTGTCCCTGGGCGGTTTTGTGCATACGGCCGGTACCCTGGCCATCGAGAAGTCTTCGCAGACCCTTACCCTGGCCGACGGCGAATCGGTGCAGACCCACATGCTGACGGTCGGTGGCACCGACCTGCAGATGTTTGTGGGCGTGGGCGGGCCTTACCGCAGCGACAGCAATGGCGACGGCGTGGTCAGCACCGACGACGAGATCAACCCGTCTGCCGTTGGCCTGTCGGCAGTGGGCGGCGAATTTGCGCTGGGCCTGTTCTACGAAAAAGCGCTCAACCAGCCGCGCAACTGGGTGGCCTTGCAGGCCAGTCTGGCCGAGGTGGCCATGGTGGGTGTGCCGGACCTGACCGCCACGGGCCAGGACATCGCAGTGGCGATCAATCAGGTCAGCGGTGTCGCTACGGGCACATCGGCCAACACCCAGGTGATCAACTTTGCCGCCAAGCCTTTGGCGGTGTCCACAGGCTACGGCACCACGGCTGCGTTGGATATGGATGGCAGCCAGGGCCAGTTGATCCGCGCCAGCGGCGGCTTTGACATCAATTTGGGCGACTTTGTTTATGTCAATGGCACCCTGGGCTTTGAAAAATCAGCCACTTCGGTGACCCTGGCCGACGGCCGCAGTGTGATGGTCGACAGCCTGGCGGTGGGCGGCAGCGCGCTCAACGGCTTTGTGGGCGTGGGCGGGGCCTACCATGTGGACAGCAATTTTGATGGGCGCACCGACAAGGACGACACGCCCAACGACGCTGCACGCGGCTTTGTTCTGACCAACGCCGAATTCGCCCTGGCCCTGCTCAAGGGCCAAGAGGTGACGGTGGGCTCTGGCGACAGCGCGGCCCTCAAGAAGCTCAAGAACGACACCCTCAGCCTGGGTAGCCTGGGGTGGGTGGGACTGGAAGTCTCGGCCGATCAGGTGGGCTTTGTGGGCGGCGATGCGCTGACCATACAGGCCCAGAACCTGTCGGTGGAGGTCAACCAGGTGTTTGGCGTCAGTGGCACTCAGGACCCAGCTGCCTTGGTGGTCGACTTTGGGGCCAAGCCGCTGCAGGTTCTCACCGGCACCGGCAAACAGCGCACGCTCGATGTCGATGGTGACAAGGGCCCGCTGATTCGCGCCACCGGCGATGTGGAGATTGCGGTCGGCGGCTTCTTTTACCTGGGCGGCTCGCTCGGCTTTGAAAAGTCCACCCGTGACCTGGTGCTCGAAGATGGCAGCACCGTGAGCCACGACGTCATGACGGTGGGCGGCAGCGATCTGCAGGCCTTTGCTGGCATTAACGGCGGGCCGATCACCGACACCAACGATAACGGCAAGATTGACGCCGAAGACCTGCCGGGTCTGGATGCAATTGGGTTTTCGCTCTCGGGTGTGGAGTTCGCCTTGGTGGTGGCCAGCGAGCGCGAAGTGGTGCGGGTCGATCTGGCCGAGAAGCTCGACTGGCAGGATCTGGCGGTGTCCAACACCTTGCAGGTGGTCGTCGCTGGGGGCGAGGATGGCGCGATTTATTTGTCCACCGATCGGGGTCTGACCTGGACGCAAGCCGAGTCGCAGACGCTGACGCTCAGCGGCCGCGACTACAGCGCGGTGACGGTCTCCAGCGACGGCAAAACCATTGTGGCCACGGTGCGCGATGGCGGCGTGCTGGTGTCCACCGATGGCGGTCAGACCTGGGCCCTGACGGGCGCGCCGCAGGATCGCTACAGCGATGTGGCCTTGCTGGACCAGGGCGTGATCGTCACCCTGGACACGCAGACGCTGCGCCAGTTCGACGCCTTCAAGCTGTCGGCGATGTTCCGGGTGGGCGATTCGGTGGTGGTGCGCGGGGTGGCCGACGGCGATGTGACGGTGCGGGTCACCGCAAAGGACCTGCGCTCGGGCGCCACGCCCGCCATCATGGCTGAAAACGTGGAAAAAGTTGCTGCCAAGCTGCGCGCGGCGATCAACGCCGCGCCTGGCTCGCGGGTCGTCGCGGGCGGCAGCCAAGGAAACATCACGCTGACAGCTCGCGGCGAGGGCTTTGGCGCCACCCAGGTGATCGTCAATGCCTTGGGAGGCCGATCCGAGGGCACGCAGGCTGTGCGCGCCCAGGCGCCGCAGATCGACGCTTTCCAGCTGCAAGGCAGCTGGGCGGCAGGCGACAAGATCACGCTCAAGGGCATCGCCAAGACTGATCTGGTCTACACCGTGGTCAGCAACGACTTGACCGCCAAAGGTGATGGCAAGGGCGGCGCCGCCAGCGGCGCGCAGGTGCTCAAGAACCTGACGGCCAAGCTGTCGGCTCTGATCCAGGCTACGGCCACGGATGTAGGGACGACGGGGGCGTTGGCCACCATTGGCTACGAGCCGGCCGATGGGCTGATTTATCTGCGCGGCTTCACCCATGGCAGGGCCTACTCACTCGAAGTGACGGTGAGCTCGGCCAAGGGCAGCGTGGTGCAGACCCGTGCCCAGGCGTATCCCACGCTGGACGGCGGTGTGAGCCTGGCCGATGACAGCACGGCCGGTGGCACGCAGGTCTGGAACACCTGGACCAACCAGGCCGGTTTCAGCCGCGTGGCCAATGCCCAGTGGTCGGCGGTGGCAGCCTTTGATGGCGGCCGCAGCATGCTGGTGGCTTCTAGCCGTGCCGCCGACGGTACGGCACTCGGGCGCCTGTACCTGGTCGATCTGGCCAGCGACCGTGGAATGGCCGCCACCTATTGGCCGGGGACGCCTGGCAGCGGCGTTCAGGTCAACTGGAGCCTGCCCTGGAATGCCGACTGGAGTGCGGTGGCGGCCAGCGCCAAGGGTGAAGTGCTGCTGGCTGCTGCCAACAATGGCAGCGTTTATCTCGCGCGTACCGATGCCGATGTCTGGGACTGGGGGCCAGTGTTGGGGCAAGGTCAGTGGACCTCGCTGGCCAGCTCCGATGATGGCCAGACCCTGGTGGCCGCCTCTCAGGGCGAGGGTGGGGCGATCTGGGTCTCCAGTGACGGCGGCCAGAATTGGCGCGTGGTGGCTGGCTCGAGCGGCTATGACTGGCATTCGGTGTCGGTGATGGCCGATGGCACGCGGGTGCTGGCTGCGGGCGAACAGGGCTTGGTGAGCTTTACCGTCGTCACCGACCGGCAGGATGCCACCCGCATCGCGCTGGAGGCGCAGGCGGCCTCGGCCCGCCTGGTCGGCGTGCCCGATGTGACGATCGCAGTGCGCGATGTGGCGGTGAGCATCAACCTGGCCGACCAGGCCACCGATCGCGTCATCGACTTTGCCAACTCCGACTTCTCGGCGCTGACTGGTCCTGAGAGCTCGCGTCTGCTCAGCATGGACGGGGCCCACCACGAGATGCTCGGCGTCAGCGCGGGCATCACCCTCGAGCTTAGCGACTATGTTTACCTCGATGGCACGGCAGCCTTTGAAAAGCGCAGTGACAGCGTGACCCTGGCCGACGGCTCCAAGGTAGCGGTCGACGCCCTGACGGTGGGCGCGGCCAATATGCAGGCCTTTGCCGGCCTGGGCGGGGCTTACCGCGTCGACAGCAATGCCGACGGTGTGATTGACGACAGCGATTTGCGCAACCCCGACTCGGTGGGCTTTTCGCTCAGCAACGCAAACATGGGCCTGGGCCTGTTCTATGCCAAGGCCGGCCAAGTCAATGCCGACGAGGTGAGCTTGGACGGCGTGCGCTGGTTGGCGCTGCAAGTGCAGACCGATGCGGTCGAGGCGGTGGGCTTGCCGGACTTGAGCCTGGCGGCCACCGAGTTTGGCGTGCAGGTCAATCAGGTACACAACCTGAGGCCAGGCATGAGCGCCGCTCAGTCGGTGATCGATTTTTACGCCTTGGACAGCAAATCCGAAGAGAACACGCTGGCCTATGCGGTGCGCACCGGCCCGGCCTCCGAGCTCGCGCTGGAGATGGACGGCGCCCAGGGCCCGCTGCTGCGGGTGCAGGGTCAGGTCAGTGCCCAGGTGGGCGACTTCCTCTCGCTCAGCGGCGCCCTGTTCTTTGAGCAGAGCAGCCGGACCTTGACGCTCAACGAGACGGCCAACGAGGTGCAGCGCCTGAGTGTCTTGGCCAGTGCGCGAAGTCAGCCGGCCATCGACCCGACCAAGGCGGCGGGCTACCGCCTGCAATTTGTGGTGGACGGCAAGACCTACACCACCGCCGACCTGGCCCGCGATGCCACCGCTCAGGCGATCGAGACCGCGCTCAACACCGAATTGCTGGGCAGTGGCGACTTTGTGACCGGCAGCAGCCAGAGGGCCGATGGCGTTCAGATGGACTCCTTGCTGCTGACCGGCCGTTACGCGCTGGGCGATGTGATTCAGATCAGCGGCTTGACGCCGCAACTGCTGAGCTACACCGTGGTCGCCAATGACCTCACGGCCGATGGCAAGGGCTCGGCGCTGCGCGCCAGCGACGCCCAGGTGCTGAGCAACGTGGCGACCCAGCTGCGCAGTTTGATCAATGCGCAGACCCAGTCCAAAGCCCAGGCTTCGGGCAAGGGCGCCGTGCTGATTCTGACGGCCCAGTCGGCCGCCAGCGCCTTTGCCCTGCAAGTGCAAAAACTGGGGCAGACCGGCGCGGTTTCGGTCGAGCGCGTGGACAGCTCTCGGGCGCAGGCTGAGGCTTTTGAGCTGCAGGGCAGCTGGCGCGCGGGTGACACCCTCACCGTGTCGGGCCTGGCGGCCAATGCCCTGACCTACACCGTGACGGCCAGGGACCTGCAGTTGGGCACCCAGGGCAAGACGGGTGCGGCCCTCGATGCGCAGATTCGCCACAACGTGGCGGCCAAGCTTCGGTCCCTGATCAATGGCGCGCCCGGCGGCAAGGTCTATGCCGCGGGCGATGCCCACATCATCACGCTGACGGCTCGAACGGTGGGCAGCGCCGGGGCATTTGCGCTGGGCCTGCGGGAGACGGGTGCGGCAGGCAATTTGGCGCCGCTGTCCAATCCGGCCAGCGCGACCGGCTCGGCGGTGCCTCAGCGCGAACTGCTGCTGCTCAGCGGTCAATACGCGGTCGGCGACGAGGTGGTGCTCACCGGCGTGGCCGATGACGATGTGGTTTACGTCCTGGAGGCCGCCGACTTCACCGCGACGGGCAATGGCTTCGGTGGTCCGGCTTCCGACTACCAGGTGGCGCACAACTTGGCCCGAAAGCTCAAGCTGGCGCTGGATGGCGCCGAGGGTGCCACGGTCAGTGCCGTGGTCGAGGGGGCCTTCATCAAGTTCACCGCCAAGACTGGCGGCCTGGCTGGGGCGTTTGAGCTGGGCGTATCGCTGCCCGAGTCGGCCAGCTTCTTCCTGAGCCAGCAGGCGCGCACCGACTTTGATGTGCGCTTTACCGGCTCGTTGGCAGGGCGTGATGTCGAGATGCTGCAGGTGCTGGCCCCCACCAGCCGCTTGCTTAAGCCCACCGTCGATGTGGCTGAGCAGGAGCAGGGCGGCGTGGCCAAGACGGTTCAAAGCCGCTTGCTGGTCATTGGCGGTACCGGCATCAACGCGCGCCTGGCCACCGGCAGCGATGCGGCGGCCCTGGGTCTGGAGCTCAAGGGCTTGTCCCTGGGCATGGCCCTGGCCACGCCAGTCGATGCCGAGGACGCGCGCAGCTGGCTCACGCTCGAGGCCCGTGCCGACAGCCTGACGGTGCTGGGCACCGAAGCCCTGGGCCTGAGCCTGAGTGGCACGAATCTGGGTCTGCAGCTCAACATCGGGCTGGGCCTCACCGCCGCAGGCACGGCCAACACCAGCACGGTGGACTGGAGCCAGACCCCGGTGGTGATCAAGCCGACGGCCAATGCGCCGAGCTTGACGCTGGATCTCGAGGGCTCGGTCTTTGAAGTCAGCGGCAGCATGAGCCTGGGTCTGGGCGAGATCCTGTCGGCCTCGGGCACGGTGGTGCTCTCTCGTCAGGAGATCGAGGTCGAAGTCGCCGGTCGCAGCGAGGCGGTCAAAGGCTTCTTCTTAGGCGGGTCCAATGTGTCGGTCACGGTGCAGGGCATCGCCCTGCAAAACGCCGGCCTGGCCATGGCCCTGCTGCGGCCGGCCGATCCGGCCGGAGGTGATGACCGCAGCTGGCTGGCGGTCAAGGCCAGCGCCGAGGGCCTCAAGCTCAATGCGGCGCAACTTGGGTTGCCAAATGATTTGCTGGAGATCGAGGCCACTTCTTTGGCCTTCGAGATGAACCAGGCCATCGGCTACCGCGGCGCGATTGCCAATGCCGAGGTGATGAACCTGGCCGGCAGCAGCCCGAGCGCGGTCGAGCGGGCGCTGACGGTGCGCACCGGGGCGCAAAGCAGCGAATCGCTCGACTTCAGCGACGCGGCCGGCGAATTCATGCGCCTGGCTTTCGATGCCAACTTGAGCATCAGCGATGTGCTCAGCGTCAGCGGTAGCTTTGGCTTGGCCACCATGGGGCTGCGCTCGGCCACCCTGGACAACGGCAGCCGGCGCAGCCTGCGCACCACCTTGATCACGGCGCGCAACGTCGATGTGCAACTGGGGCAGGGCGCGGGTACGGACGACTTTGTGGGCTTGAGCCTGCAAGACGCCAGCCTGGGTCTGGCGCTGATGCAAGACCCCAGCACCCGGGACAGCTTCGTGGGCCTGCAAGCGGGCGCTGGCTCAGCCAGCCTGGAGGGCGTGCCGGGCCTCACGCTCAGGGGCAGTGGCATCAACCTGAGCCTGAACCTGGGGCCGAGCGCTGGCACGCTTAAGGGCCGAGTGGTCGACTTCAGCCGGGGTGACATCGACGGCAATGGCCGGCAGGAGGGTTCGACCCCCTTGATGCTGCAGGGCCAGCGGGTGAGTTCCCTGAGCGCCGATAGCGCGCAGATTCAGGCCGAAGGCACTTTCACGGTGGAGCTGCGTGCACCGGATGCGGCTCAGACCGATCCGGCCCTGCTCAGGGGCGCAGCCAACGTGCGCTTTGAAGCCGGCAATGGCGGGCCAATGAAGATTGCCGCCAGCGGCTTGAACGCGACGGTCAATGTGGCTGGTCAAAGGGCTGGTGTGGTCGACGGGCAGATGGGTCTTGTCCTGCCGGGCCAAGGCTACGCGCTTGATCTGCAGGCCAGCCTGAGCCTGCCGATTCCCGGTTTGCGCGGCACCGCGCTCATGGGCGATGTGGACCTGGCGATCAATCGCACCGGCCAGGCGCTGAACCAGTCCATCACCGTTGGCGGGCAAGAGGTCAAGGTGCGCTTCGCGCGCGCAGCCGATGTCACCGATTTTGCGATCCGCAACATCGACGCCGCGATCGAAGGCACGTTGGCTGACGCGCTGTCGGCTGTGGCCAAGGAGATGAACCGGGCCAACGCCTATTTGTTGGCCGACGAAGACTTGCCCCTGATCGGCCGCTCGCTCGAAGACCTGCTGCAGATCTCGGACGAGCTTAGTCTGGGCCAGCATGTGCTGGACTACTTGGCCCAGGACGCAGCGGCTTTCGGGCCCAAGGCCGTGCCAACGCTGCGTGGTCTGGAGGCCTATCTGCGGGCCAATTGGCAGGTGGGCTCGGGCGGCACGGGCGCTGCGAGCGCCCTGCGCTTTAACCTCGATCAATCGGGCTTGGACATTGGCTTTACCGGCGAAGTGAGCACCGCTGTCAAAGGCATGGACCTCAATCTCGAAGGGGCCCTGGGCCAGGTCGGGGTGGGCGTCAATGGCGTGATGAAGGTCGATGCGAGCTTCAAGGCGGCGCTGGACTTCGACTTTGCGCTTGACTGGTCCAACGGTTTTGCTGCCAAGCTCGATCTTCGCAAGCTCAGCTTTGACGGCAACCTGTCGGCCAAGGACGTGATTCTCAACGCCAACCTCGGCCCGCTGGGCCTGAGCATAGGCCGGCCCGACGGTCCGGCGGGCCAGAAGTGGCAGCGCGGCAGCCTCGATGCGAGGCTGTCGGGCGAGCTTAGCTTCGTGAAGAACCAGCTGCAGGTCAGTGCGCCGGCCAACAAGAACTACTTCAAGGTGGAGCTGCCGATTTACGCCACGATAGCCGGCATCGATCTGGCGGCCGATCCGGCCACGGCTCCGTCGGTCAGCATTTCGGCCAAGCCCTTTGAGGGCCAATTCAATGTGCAGGCCAAGAACCTCGATCAGCTGGCCAATTTCAGCAAGGTCAGCGTGGCCGACCTGATCACGGCCCTGCCCAATATGCTGGGCTACCTGCAGACCATCGATGTCGACCAGCTCGGCTTGTCGGGCCTGCCCTTTGTCGAGCAGTCGGTGGGCGAGCTGCTCGATGTGGCCTCGGTGTTCAAGACACAGGTGATCGATCGCATCAGCTTTGACCGCCCGATGAAGCTCTGGGAGCGCGGCGCGGGCGAGCGTGCCTTGGCCAGCGGCACGGTTGCGCCTGCCCCTGGCGCGAGCTTTGCCGTGCTCAAAGACTCGGCCTCGCTGACCGGTGCGGCGGGTCAATTCGCCGCCTCGATGGCGGGCTACTGGATCACGGTTGTGGGCGTCAACGCCGCCGGCGACGCGCGCAGCCTGGTCACGCAGATCATCGATGTCTCGGCCGACGGCGCGCGGGTGAGCCTGTCGAACAACTTTGCCCAGGACCTGCGTTCGGTGAGCTACACCGTGCACGAGAAGATCGAGAAGATCCAGACCATCGACGAGTTCATTGCGGCGGTCAATGCCTCGGGCCTGCTGGGCGATCGCAAGGTCAGCTACGACGCCGCCCTTGGCGATCTGCGCATCCCGGTGCAGTTTGCTGGCTCGCTGCTTGATTTGAAAACGCCGATCAACCTGGGCTTGGGCGAGGACAGCCCGGTGGCCCTGACTACCTCGGCTACAGGCATCGTGGGCGTGGACATCGATGCCGGTTTTGATCTGGTCCTGTCGCTCGGCGGCTCGAAGTTCTCGCTGGCCATCGACCAGTTGTCGGCCACTGCCGGCATCGAGCTGGCAGTCACTGACCTGACCGTGGCCGCGCAGCTGGGCTTTTTGGGCTTGCAAGCCGGCGGCCAAGGCTCGGGCTCGGGCGTGAGGCTGCAGGCCGAGGCCACTCTGGCGCTCGACCGCACGCCGACGCAGGCCGGCGGTACCCGCTTCGAAATCGCCGAGCTGCTCTCGAGCGAGGCCTTGAACAGCATCACGGTCGACGTTTCGGGCTCTGCATCGGCCAGCCTCAAAGGCTTGAGCGTGAGCGCCGGCAGTGCCAGCATGGTGCTTGACAAGAACCTGGAGCTGGCCCTGTACGTGCCTGATTTGCTCGACTGGCGTGCGGTCGAGGTGCGCAATTCCCCCTTCAATCTTGAGGAGGCGATACGCGATGGATCGCTGCCAGAGGGCGCGGTTGTGGTGGTGCTGCCCGATCTGGGCAGCTTGCTCGATGTGCGCAACCTTACCTTCGGCGACATTATTGAGGCGGTGCGCTTTGGCCTGCAGGTCGTTGATGATCTGGCGGCTGATCAGGCCTTCTACACCGCGCAGCTGCCTGTACTCAACAGCTCGCTGTCTGAATTGATGGTGCTGGGCGATACCTGGCTGGGCAAACTCGATGCGGTGATCGATGACCCGGTCGCTGGACTGGATGAGGCCGAGTTGGCCATCGAAGAGGCCTTGGGTCTGCGCGAGGATCTGCTCGACCTGAGCATCGACAACGAGAGCGGCAAGCTGCTGCTCGATTTGAACCTGGAGCTGGCCTATACCGACGAGTTTGGTCTGAACCTGGACTTGCAGAGCCTGGCCGACTTGGCCGGCTTGAGCCTGCCCGATGGCATGGGCCAGTTCCTTGATGCTTCGGGTGAAGGCACGGTGGCTCTGGCCCTGGGCGCAGACTTGCAACTGCGACTGGGCGTGACCCTGCCCAAGCAGGCCGGCCAGCTGCCCACGATCGGTCTGGAGAACTACGACAAAGCGACCGGTAAGGGCACGCGCGTTGAACTCAAGGCCCGCATGGCCGCGCAGGACGTCGATCTGAACTTTAAGGTCGGCCCCTTGGAGATGGGCGTGAAGGGCGGTAGCCTGGTGCTCGATGCTGACGGCAAGAGCGATGAGCCGATCGCATCTGGCGATGCGCTCGCCGACGCGGCCAGCTTGAGCATGATCTGGATCGACGGCAAGCCGGTGGTTGAGACCACCGGTGCGTTTGATCTGGCCCTGCCGCTGTCGGCCAAGATTTTTGGCAAGGACATCAAGATCGGCCAGCTGCAAGTTTCAACCAACCCCACCCTGGGTGCAGGCGGTATTGCGGCCCTGGTCAATAAGCTGGCAGGCACGGCGCCAGCCGGCGCCGCCGATGCGCTGGTGGTCAAGCTGCCGGACTTCGATCTGGCTGCGGCGGGCCGCAGCACCCTGATTCAGCTGCTCTACGATCCGACCAATGTGCTCGATGGCATCGACCTGGGCCTGGGTGCGGTGCAGGACCTGTTTCAAAGCTCGGTGGCGGCGGATCTGCCCTTCATCGGCACCGGTTTGGCCAATACCGGCGCGGTGATTGCCGGTCTGCGAGCCGGCTTGCTCGAAGACCTGCGCGCCAAACTTTCGGGTGAGGGCAAGCCGGTTGAGCTGATTCGCCAGGAGCTGTTCAATGTCTTTAGCGGCTTGAACATCTTGCTGGACCGCGATGGCGACGAGCTCATTACGGTCGGTGATGTGGCGGTCGGTTTCTACGGCTACAACGGTAATTTGGTCTCGACCTGGGAGCCGGGTATGCCGCTGCCCACCGGCGGCGTCGATGCGATCCGCTTTGACATGAGTCTGGGCGGGCGCATTGTGAGCGCCGGCCTGGACCTGCCGCTGGACATCAGCCTGCCGGGCTTTGATCTGGATGTGGACGGGGGCTTCTCGCTGGCGGCCGACTGGGCCTACGACTTCGGCTTTGGCCTGTCGGCCAGCAAGGGCTTCTTCCTGGGCTCCAACACCGGCAAGGATGCTGACGTGGCTGAGCTGCGCCTGAACGTCGAGGCCTTCTTGGACGGCGATCCAACCGATCCGGATACGATCAGTGCCTTCGAAGGCCGCGGCAAGCTGCTCTTCTTTGAAGCGGAGGTGATCGACCGCGACACCGATCCGACCAGGCCTGGCCATCAGGGCAGTGGATTGCGCGGCAGCTTGAACCTAGACATCCAGGGCAATGAGGCCGGTCAGCTCACACTTGACCAGTTGCTGTCGAGTCCGCAGACGACCCTGAAGGCTGACTTTGGCGTCAATGCGGACCTCAAGCTCGGGGTGTCGCTGAGCGCATTGGGCATGCCCAAGCTCATGAGCGATCTGGTGATCGATTGGGATTGGCGCCTGGGCGATGCGGCGCTGAAGTTCCCCGAGATTTCCATCCAGAACCTGCGCTTGGATATGAAGTCTGCGGTGGCCGACTTCCTGCTGCCGATTGCCACCTCGGTGGCCAATGTGGCCGCACCTTTCCGCGACGTGGTCGATGCCTTGACCGCGCCTATGCCCGATCTGGGCATGCTGCTCGATCCGCCGCGCAAGGCACTCGGCCTGGCCAGCGACAACACGCTGCGCGGCTTTATTGATACCGTCAATGAGCTGACGCGACGGGCCAAGCCCAGCCTGGGCTTGCAGCGCATCGACTGGGCTTTCCTGGATGCGGTGAAGTTTGCGCTGGACATGCCCGAGACCATCAAGACACTGCTGTCGTTTGGCGCGGGCTTGCCGCTGGGCAGCATCTACGGTCTGGGTACCAGCAATGTGCGCTTTGTCAAGGGTGATGGCTCTTCGGCCAGCAACACCAGCAGCAACGCCGAGCTTTTCAAAGCGATTGCTGGGATCTCGGCCCAGGCCTCCGGTGGCTCGAGCGCTGCGTCCAGCCGCAGTGGCTTGCAGTTCATGCCCTACCTGACCGATATCGGTAATTGGGCCAAGATCTTCAGCGGCGGTAACGCCACCTTGTTCACCTACGAGCTGCCACTGCTGGAGTTCCAGTTCGTCTTCAATGAGATTCTGGCCTCGGTGCCGATTCCCTTCCCGCCGCTGTCATGGATCAGCATCGACATTGGGGCCATTGGCAGCGTCTCGGCCTTTGTGGACCTGTCCTTCGGCTTTGACACCTTCGGCATTCAAAAGGCGATTTCGAGCGGCAACCCCTTTGATGCGCTCGACGGCTTTTATGTCAACGACTGGACGCTGCCCGCCTTTAGGAACGGCCAAGTGGTGCCGGGCACCGGCGGCAAGGAAAAGCCCGAGTTCGGGCTCAAGCTCGAGGCTGGCCTGCTCGGTGGCATCGGCATTACCGGCGTGGGCTCGGCGGGTGTGGGCGGGTCGATTTCGCTGGCGATCACGGCCGACATGAACGACATCAAGACCGGCACCGTTGCGCGCGATGCCAATGGACAGGTCACCAACGTGCGCTACGACGGCGACGGCAAGATCCGCGCCTCTGAGGTGCTGGGCATGATGCTCTACCCGGGCCTGATTCCAGGTATTCCGGGTGGCCCCTTCAATCTCTTTGACCTGAGCTTGCAGGCCTCGCTGGCTCCCTACATCTGGGGCAAGACCTTGCTGACGGGCACCATGAGCTTCAAGCTCTTCGAGCTCAAGTTGCCATCGCTGACACTCAGGGCGCCCACCGTAAAACCCGAACTGGGCTTTGAAAGCGGCGGCGTGCTGACGCTCAATATGGGTACGCGTGCGAGCGACCGGCTTTTTCTCAACACCGACGACGTCGCCGAAAGTGTCATTCTCAGCGGCATGGTCAGCGGCGTGGTCGACGTCGAATTCCTGGGCTTTCACAAGCGCTTTACCGGCATCACCAAAGTGGTCGTCGATATGGGTGAGGGCCATGACACGCTCGACGCCTCGCGTCTGCTCAATGCGGTCACGCTTGATGTGCGCGGTGGCGGTGGTGATGATACGGTGAAGATGGGTAAGGGCGGCGGACAGGTGGTCGACCTGCTGGGTGACAACACCCTGAGCGCCTTTGCCGACAGCGATGCCAGCGTGACCTTCATCACCGGTCTGGGCAACGACAAGCTGTTTGGCGGCCGCGGCAATGACGTGTTGTTTGCCGGAGCGGGCAGCAACCAGCTCACCGGCGGTGCCGGGGTCGATACCCTGTATGCGGTGCTGGGCCGGAACCGCTTGATGGGTGGCGAGGGCGCCGACCGCTACGTCTTCGTGGGCGAGTTGGGCAATAACACCCTGAGCGAGGCCGGCGCCGATGCGAGCGATCTGGACTTCTCGGGGATGATCCCCGACGAGATCATGCGCATCATCGGCCCGGCGGCCGGCGCGCCGGCGGTCTCGATCCCGGCGCAGTTCAATGTGCTGCGCGATAGCAAGTCCCGCATCGTGTTCACTGGCACGCCCTTTGCGGGCAACGCCACCGATACGATGACCGTAACCCTGGCTGCGCGCGACGGCGTGTTTGAAGCGGCTTCGGGTGACGGTGTCACCGTTGCCGGGCAGGACAGTGCGCGCACCTTCACCGGCTCATTGGCCGATCTGAACCGCTACTTCACCAACGCCGAGAAGATCAGCTACACCCATGTGGCACTCGAGGACCAGCGCAGCCTGACGGTCACGGTGATGCAAAACGGCCTGCTCAATCAGGCCAGCGCCGAGCTCAATGCCGTTCAGGCCTTCACGCCCGAGGGCGGCGTCAACCAAGCCTGGGCCGACTTGGCGGTGCAGGGCGATGTGATGGTGGCTGTCTCACCGGCCGGCAACAGCCAGATGGGCATCTATGTCTCACGCGACGGCGGCCTGAGCTGGAACAGCGCCCAAAGCCTGGACCGAGGCGGTGTGGTGACGGCGTCTTCGGCGTCCGAGGGGCTGGTTGCCTCGACCAATGGCACCACGAATCTGTTTGATGGCAGCAGCGCCACGCGTTATGTCAACACCAGCATCGAGAACCCGGGGCGTATCCTGACTCTGGCCAGCCCTGCGGTGCTGACGGGGCTGAAGTTCATCAGCAGCGCCGATGCACCCGAGCGCGACCCGACCCGCTACGCTTTGTTTGGCTCCAATGAGTTGCTGTCCTGGGGTGCGAGCGGGTGGAATCTGGTTGCCCAGGGCGCGACCAACCTGCCCGAGGCGCGCAACGCCAGCAGTGATGTCAGCTTTGCCAACACCCGCAGCTTCAAGTACTACAAGCTGGCCTACACCG
>CAZATV010000053.1:6013-19124 GCA_964488145.1 uncultured Polaromonas sp. | reverse complement strand
GTAGAAACCCGTGTCCTTGTTGATCTGCATGGCCTGGGTGTTCATCACCAGGTTGAACAATGCGCGGGTGGGTGAGCCAATGTCGGCGCCCAGGGTGATATTGCCGTTGACCGCATTCATGGTCAGTGTGCGGGTGCCATGCTGGTCGGGCGTGATGCTGCCGGAGATGATGAGGTCGGCGTTGCTTGAGGTCAGCGTGACATCGCCGCCGATCCTCACCGGCCCGTAGTAGGACTGGTTGCCCGCGGTGGTGATGTCGGCATTGACATTGATGTCGGTCAGGTTGCCCTGCTTGCCCACGGTCAGACCGCCTATGGAGGAGGTGAACTTGCTGCGGTCCAGGGTGAAGGCTGAAGTAAAGCTCGCGCTGCCCGGCTGGATGACGAACAGACCATTGCCCGAATACAAGCTGGAGCTCAGCGAGGGCACATCGTTTTCCAGGACGAAGGTGCCCTGGTTGATCGTGGTGGCGCCGGTGTAGGTATTACGGGCCGTCAGCACCACCGTACCCGATTCGTCCTGCGTGACGGCGCCGGTGCCGCTGATCAGGTTGGCGAAGGTGGCCGTGTCGGTGCGCTTGAACACCAGCGAAGCGTTGTTCACGACGTTGCCAGCGCCGGGCGTACCCACGATACCGCTGTCGCCCACTTGCAGCGTGCCCGCACTGATGGTGGTGGCTCCGGTATGCAGGTTGGTGCCGGTCAGCACCAAAGTGCCAGCGCCGGCCTTGATCAAGCCACCGGTCGTGGCTGCAGAGGCGCCCGAGAGCGCCAGCCGCGTGGCCGCCTGCGTGATCTCCAGCGTGCCGGTGCTGCCCGCTCCCAGCGTGAAGTTACGGTCGATGCCCACGCTGTTCCCGGTGTACCGTAAAGTGCCGCCATCGAGCAAGAGATTGCCCGCAGCCTTGGAGGCCGCGCCGATGGCACTGGACTGCCCGCCGTCGGCCAGCAGTGCGGCACTGAGCGTGCCCACGCTCACGCGTGTGACCCCGGTGTAGGTATTGAGGCCCGAAAGGGTGAGCGTGCCGCCGCTGCCACCCCCTGTGCCCCACTTCTGCAGACCCAAGCCCTGGCTGGCCCCGTTGCTGTCCAGGTCGTCAATCACACCGGCGATATTGAGCGCCCAGTTCTGCCAGCCGCCGATGCGGGCGTTACCGGTCAGCGTGAGATTGCCGTTGACCGTCCAGCCGGTGCTGGAGCCCGCAAAAAGCGCGCCGTGGACGCCATTGCCATCAGCCCAGCCATTGCCCGCCAGCCGCACACGGCTGATCAGGGATTGGGTGCCGTTAGCGTGCAAAGTCAGCATGCCCTTGTCCAGCACATTGACGGTGGCCGCCGTGTTGCCCAGCTGGAGCTGGGACGAAATCCCCATCTGCGCCGCCTCGATGGTGAAGGTGCCGGTAAAGCTGTTGTTGTTGCCCGTCAGGTTGTAGGCCGATTGCCCGTTGCTGATGCCGTCGTTGGTGCCCTTCATGTGCAACTCGCCCTGGCCGGAAAAGTTGTTGGCCAGGGTGTTGCTGGTGTCGCTGCGGAAAAAGCGCAGCGTGGCCCCGCTGGCAATGCTGACCGCACTGCTGCCCGACAGGCTGCCGGCCGTGCCACCGTTGCCGACCTGCAGCACGCCCCCGCTCACGGTGGTGACGCCGGTATAGGTGTTGGCACCGGTGAGAATGACCGTGCCCGCGCCCGTTTTGGTGAGCGTGCCGCTGCCACCGATGGCAAAACGTGCGGTCGCCGAGCCACTGTCCATTTGCAGCACCAGGCGGGCGTTATTGGTCAGACCGGTATTCCAAAGCGGTCCGTCGGGCCACTGCCCGCTTCCCTGGATGGCCGAGGCCCCCTGCAAAACCAGGGTGCCGGCAGATACCGTCAGGCCATGCACGGCCGTAATGCCGCTAATGCGCAGGGTCCCCAGGCCGGTCTTGTTGACGTAGCCCGCCGTGATGCCCTCGTAGTGACTGAGCTTGCCTGAAATCAGGAGGTCGTTACCCGAGGCGTCTGCGGTAGTGCCCACGTCGAAGGTACGGGTCGCGTTGTCACCAATGCGAAGGTCGGCCGACATGGTGGAGGTGGATGTGCCACGTACCGTGAGCGTGCCCCCCAGATGGAAGTGCCCGTAATTGGCGTGCGCCACACCCGATGCGGCCAGCGTACCGCCTGCCTGTCCGTCGAGCCCCAGATACAGATTACCGATGTAACGGGTCTGCGCGGTGGTCCACGCCGCATTGAGGGTACCGCCGCCGTAGACATAGACATTGCTGGCTGTGCCCAGGGCCGTGTTGTTGCTCAGGGTCAGCGTGCCGCCGCCCACCCGGGTTTCGCCGCTGTAAGTGTTATTGCCCGACAGGGTCAGATTGCCCGCGCCCATCTGCAGCAGCGTGCCGGCGCCGCTGATCACCCCCGAGAGCGTTTGCGCGGTGCTGGTGTTCCAACGCAGTGTGGCCCCGCCGGCCATACTGATCGCGGCCGCATAACTGCCGGCGCTGGCTCCGCCGAGCGAGCCGCTGCCACCAATGGCCAGGGTGCCTGCATTGACCGTGGTCAGGCCGGTATAGCGGTTGTCCCCCGTGAGCGTGAGCGTGCCACTGCCGTCCTTGGTCAGCGCCCCAGTGCTGCTGGCGATGGCCCCGAGCAGGGTCAGAACAGTCCCACCTTGTGCGACCTCCACCGCACCGGTGGTGCCCGCGGCCAGCGTCAGGTTGCGATCGATGCTCACGCTCGGGCCGGTGTAGCGCAGGGTGCCACCGGAGAGCACCAGGTTGGCAGCGGCGTTGGTGGACTGGCCGATGCCGCTGGCCTGTCCGCCATCGGCCAGGCTGGCCACGCTGAGCGTGCCGCCGCTGTAGTAAGTGCCAAAGTTGGTGTAGCCCCGCACCGCCGTGCCGCCGGTGTAGGTGTTGGCCCCCGAGAGCGTGAGCATGCGGGCGCCAGTTTTCTCCAGACCGCCCGATCCGCTGATGACGCCGCTGATCGTCAGGTCGCCGCCTGCCCAGGCGCTGATGCGGCTGTTGGTGGCCAGGGTGATGTTGCCGCTCAAGGTGGCGTTGCCACCGGTAGACCAGTTGGAATCGAGGATCAGTGCACCCAATTGCGAGCCCTCGTGCTCCTTCCAGCCCAGGCCGTTGAGCGTGAAATGATTGGCCAGCGTGGTCGAAGCGCGGATGTGAATCTGTCCGCCTTCGAGCACCGTGACCGCTGGCGCGTTGACCCCCAGATTGGCCTGGCTGCCCACTGCCAGACGGGCCCGGTCCACGATGATCTGCCCGCTTGCCGTCATGTTGTTGGAGCCAGTCATCGAATACTGGCCGATGGCATTGCCGCCGGTGCTCTGCACCCGGAAGGTGCCCTCGCCGGCCACAGCGTGGCCGATGGTGATCAGGGTGCTAGACGGATCAGCCCTCAGGTAGCGAAGTTCAGCGCTGCTGGCGATCGTCGCTGTGGTGCCATTAGCCAACAAGCCGCTGGTGCCGCTGTTACCGATCTGCAAAATACCGGCATCGACCCAGGTGGCGCCGGTGTAAGTCTGATTGCCGGTGAGGGTCACCTTACCGACACCGATCTTGCGCAACCCGCCAGCGCCGCTGACCACCACGTTGTCAACCAGACCGTCTTCCGCGCGGTTGAAGATCAGCTCGGCCCCGGAGGCCACCGCCACCGTCATGCCCCGGTTGCTGAAATGCCCGCCCCCGTTGACCAGGCCGGTGCTCGCGCCATCGCCCATCTGGAGCTTGCCCGCATTGAGCGCCACGCCACCGGCAAAGTTCAGGCGGCCGGCCACCGTCTGAGTGCCGGTGCCCACCTTGGTCAGCGCCAGGGGGCGATCCTCGTCATACATATGCCCGCTGAAGGTGCCGTCGCGGTTGTTCGCGCCCAATGTCAAGGAGCCAGTGGGCCCGCCCCCCCAGCCCACGCCGGCATACCGATACTCCCCGGCGCCGGTCAGGGCACCAAAGCGCACCGCGGTGGCGTCCCACTGCCGGAAGGTGGCGCCACTGGCAATTTCCAGGTCGGACTGATTGGCGCTCCAGTTGCCGTTGTAGCCATAGCCCAGGCGCATGGTTCCTGCCAGTACCCGCACTCGCGCATTGGCGCCGAGTTCAAACTTACCCCCGGCTGCCCAGTTCAGATCGAGCAGGCCGGCGCCGGTTTTCTCGAGGGTGCCCTCACCGCTGTAGGTGACATAGCTGTTCGAGCCATTGAACTCCAGGTTGGTGCCCACATTGAATTCCAGCGTGGCACCGGAGGACACCGCAAAGCGGCTGGAGCTGGTGCGCACGCCGCTGGCTGCTGTGTTGCTGAGCACCAGACGTCCGGCCGTGATGGTGGTGGCGCCGGTGTAGCTGTTGTTACCGCTGAGGGTGAGCGTGCCGCTGCCGATCTGGCTCAGGCCGCCAGTGCCAGTGATGACATTGGCCACCGCAACTGCATCGCTGCGGTTGAAGGCCAGGGTGCCACCGTTGACCGTGATGGTGCCAGCGCTGCTGCCCAGGGTCCCGACGGTGCTGCCCGCACCCACCTGCAAGGTGCCCCCGCTGACCGTGGTGACGCCGCTGTAAGCGTTGGCCCCCGTCAGCACCAGCGTGCCGCTGCCGACCTTGGTGAAAGCGCCGGTGCTGCTCGCCGCCGCACCGGCCAGCGTCAGGTTGGTGGCGGCCTGCGACACATCGATGGTGCCGGTTGTTCCGTTGCTGATGGTGAAGTTGCGGTTGATGCCGGTGCTGGTGCCGGTGTAGCGCAGCGTGCCGCCAGCCAGCATGAGGTTGGCAGCAGCGCTGGTGGCTTTACCGATCCCGCTGGCCACGCCGCCGTCTTGAAGGTTGGGGGTGGCCAGTACACCGGCGTTGATCAGCGTGGCCCCGCTGTAGGTGTTCAGGCCGTTGAGCGTCAGAGTCCCGCCTGCACCCGAGCCCGTGGCCCACTTCTGCAGGAAATAGCCCTGGCTGAAGCCACTGCTGTTGTTGTCATCAATGACGCCATTGATGGTCAGGTTCCAGTCGATGTGGCCACTGATGCGGGCGTTGCCAGTGAGCTTGATGGCGCCACCGAGGGTCCAGGTGCCACCGCTTTCCATGTGCAAAGCACCGTGAACGCCGTCCCCATTGGCCCATCCCAGGCCGTTGATCGAGATGGCATTGGCCAAGGTCTGTGCGCCATTGGAGGTCAGGATCAAACTGCCCTTGTCAAGCACATTGACCGTGGCTGTTGCGTTGCCTAAGGCCGCCTGCGTCGCCACCCGAAGCCCGGCCCGGTCGAGGGTGTAAAGCCCGGTAAAGCCGCTGTTGTTGCCACCCAGCGTGTAGTTCGATTGGCCGTTGTTGATGCCATCGTTGGTGCCAAGCATGTAAAGCTGACCGGCGCCCGAGAAGCTATTACTGATGGTAAAGCTGTCGTTGCGGTGGAATTTGACCGTCCCCCCCGCATTGATGGTGGCGGCACTGTTGGTGCCGAGCTTGCTGTGGGCACCGCCAAAACCCACTTGCAACACGCCATCATGGACGGTGGTGGTGCCGGTGAAGGTCAGGGCATCACGGTCTGAAGCGGCAATCGTCTGGGTGCCTGTGCCCGACTTGACCAAATTTAACTTGTGCGTCGTGCCGCCCAGGTCCTGATCCCGGATGTGGCCGTTGAACAGATAAGTGCCCGCTCCGTTGAGGGTGAGCGTGCCGGCTCCGGTGCCCACACCATCGGAGCCGATGTTGTTGATCACCAAGGCGCCGATGGCGGTGGTGCTGCCGGACGTCACGCCGGCCAAGGTCTGGCTGGTGCCGCGCAGGTCAAAACGCACCCAGTTGTTGATGGTGTTGTTGGTGCTCAGCACCACGCCGTCAGCAAACTGGTTGTTCGCACCCATGCGCAGATTGGGCTGGTTGGTGTTGCCATTGCCCAGGATCACGGCGCCCCGCAGCGCGGGCCCGCTGGCGCTGGCCAGCACCAAGGTGCCGGCATTGATCACGGTGGTGCCGGTGTAGGTGTTGGCCCCTGACAAGACGATCGGGCCCGTCCAGGCTCCGTTGGCATTGATGGTCAGGCCGTAAGACCCCCCCGATTCACCGATGACCCCGCTGATGGTCCCCGTGGTGTTGGCCGAGCCCACGGTTGCGTTACCCGTCAGGGTGATGATGCCCGAGAGTGTGCCCTGATCCAGCCGCAGCGCACCGACCCGGCGGCCGTCGCCCTCGCGCCAACCCATGCCCTGCACGGAAATGTTGTTGGCTACGGTGATGTTGTCAGTCAGCGTGAGGTCAGCCCCGCTTTGAATGTCGACAGAGCTGGTCCCCAGGCCCTGCGCATTTCGCAAATAGATGCGGCCGCCCTCGGTGATCACCGTGCTGCCGGTGAAGTTCGGATTGCTGCGGTTGATCTGGACCTGGCCCGTGCCGTTGGTGGTGCTGCCCAGGATGCGCAAGGTGCCCGAGCCGGTCAGCTGCGGCGTGGAAAACAGCATCTCCCCGGTGCTGCCACGCCACAGCGACAAGGTGGTGCCGCTATTGAGGGTGACGCTGGACCAGCCCGGGTCGACCAGGTTGACGCCATTGACGCCATATTGCAGGGTGCCTGCGTTGAGGGTCACCGACCCAGTAAACAACCCATGATGGGTGGACGAGAGAGTCAGCCTCGCGTTGCCCTCCTTGACCAGCGAGAGCACCCCGCTACCGCCGGCATTGTTGCGAAAGCTGATGCCCACGGTCTGATCCACCGTCTGATGAACAGTCAGGGTGGCATTGCCCAGGCCCGATTCCGACTGCGTGTTCTGGACGATGGGGCCGGCTGTATTGGTGCCGGTATAGAGCAGGTTGCCGATGGCCTGATTGAAGCCCCGCAGGTGCATCACCGAATGATTGGTGGCAGAGTTGAACTCCACATCCACATGGCTGCCCAGCTGGTTGGTCGCGCCCATCTCGATGCCGCTGAACCAGGTGCCAGGGTTGCCGCTAAAACTGGCGCTTGTCCCGTTGTTCTGGATGATCAGCTTGCCACTGGACTTGCCGCTGTAGAGCGCCGCGCCCGCGGTATTGGCCAGCATGAGGGAACCTGCGCTCACCGTGGTGGTGCCACCATAGGTACTGGCCCCGGTCAGACGAAGACGCTGACCGCCGATCTTCTCCAACCTGTAATCGCTGCCGCCGTCGCTGATGCCTTGTGTGAGGATGAGCTCGCCCTGGCTCCAGGCATTGATGCGGGTGTGGTTGGTGAGCGTGACGGCGCCGCTGAGGGTGATAGACCCAACCACGGTATAGGCATCGCTCGAAAGTGCGCCCAGACGCTCCCCATTGGTACCCTCCAGCCAGCCATTGCCTTCAAGCTTCCACGGGTTGGCAAAGGTACCCGCACGGGTCAACCAAGCCTGTCCACCGTCAAGCACAGTCACCAAGGGCGCATTGCTGCCCAGTACGCCCGCACCGCGGAACTGCACCCGCGCATCATCGATCACGATGCCGCCGCCATTGGCCGCCAGGGTGTTGGTGCCGCCGTCCCACAAATAGTCAGCATCGCGTGCGTTGGCACCCGTGCCCTGGAAGCGCAAGGTGCCGCTGCCGGCCACATTCAGACTCACCGTATTCTGGTTGTTCCTGAAAAATCGCAGTTCGGCATCAGGGGCGATGGTGATGTTGGTGCTGCTGGCCAGGCTGCCGGTCGTACCGCCATTGCCGATCTGGAGGATGCCGGCATCCACATCCGTGGCACCGGTATAGGTGTTGGCCGCCGTCAGAACAGCCGTTCCGGCACCGAGCTTACGCACCGAACCACTACCGCTGATCACGTAACTGGCCGTCTGCGACCCGCTGTCAACCAGAATCTCCAACTGGCTGTTGTTGATGATGCCGCCGTTGCCAAACCCGGGAAGGCCCACACCTTCGACCACCAATTTGCCAGCCGATATGGTCACACTGCCGACATTGCTGTTGGCTCCGCTCATGCGCAAGGTGCCCGCGCCGATCTTGGAGACATAGCCCCACGTCCATCCCTCGAAATGGCTGAGCTTGCCCGACACGCGCAAGTCAGTGCCCGATGCGTCGCCCGTGCTGAGCACATCAAAGATACGGGTGGCGTTATCGCCCACGCGCAGATCGGTCGTGATTGCCGACTGTGAGGTACCCCGTACGGTCAGATAGCCGTTGAGCCGGAACATGCCGGTATTGCCATGGGCGACCGCGGTGGAACTGGCCGCCAGATTGCCACCGGCTCGGTTCACGCTGCCATCGGTTCCCAAGTAAATCCGCGTGAGGGTCTGAGTTTGGGCACTGGTCCAGTTGGCCCTGAGGGTGCCGCCGTCATAGACAAACACGTCGGCAGACGATCCCAGAGCAGCGTTACTGCCCAGATTGAGCGTGCCGTTGGCCACCTGAGTCCAGCCGGTGTACGTATTGCTACCCGTCAGGCTCAGGGCGCCCGTGCCCAGTTGAGCCAGAGCACCGCTGCCTGAAACCACATTGGCCAGCGTTACGTCATTGCTGCGCCGAAAGGCCAGGGTGGCGCCCTCACTGACTGCTATAGCCCCGGCGTGGGTGCCCAGGGAGCCGGTGGTTCCGCCGCTGCCAATCTGCAAGACGCCATCGGTCACGGTCGTAGTGCCTGTGTAGCTGTTGTTACCCGTCAGGATCAGCGTGGCGTTGGTGCGCAGGCGATCCACGCCATACCCATTGGCAGCTGCGGAGGTGGCCAGAGTCTGGTTGGTGGCGCCGTTCGAAGGTGTGGGAAACATCCCCATCACATTGTTGCTGGCGTAGGCAGCGCCTGTGGTGTAAGGGGTGGTGGTGTTGATCAGCGCCTGCACATTGCTGCCCGACTGCTGCAGCCGAACGAACACAGTCTTGGTCAAGGTGCCGTCAAAAACTTCCAGCCGGAAGGTGGCCGTATTGGTTGCTGCGTCATACGCCGCATTGCTGATGCCGGTGTTGACCGCCCCGACCCATGCCCCATTGAGTCGGCCTCCGACCAGTCGGTTCAGGAAATCCTGCACCGTTGTGTTGGTCGCCACCGTCTGCGCCGTGGTGCTGAGCATGGAAGACGGCGTGATGGTGGCCGCTGCAGCTGCCTGAAGCGAACCGGTTCCGCTGATCACCCCGGAGAAGGTTTGCGACGCAATGGAGGAGGCGTAAACCAGGCTGCCGTTGTTGACGATGTTGCCGGCATAGCTACCCGTACCGGTGGCAGCGTCCCAACCCAGGGCGCCCTGACCGCTGATCGTCAGTGTGCCGGCACTGATCGTCGTTTGACCGGTGTACGTATTGGCGCCGGTCAGCGTGAGATTGCCAGCGCCTTGCTTGGTCAGCATACCGCTGCCGCTGATAACAGCGGCCAAGGTCAAGGCATCAGAGCGGTTGATGACCAGCGAGGCACTGTTGGCAATGGCGCCTGAGGCCAGTGAGCCCGTGGTGCCATTGTTGCCGATCTGAAGGGCCCCGGACGCGATACTGACAGCCCCAGTATGCGTGCTCGCCCCGGTCAGGGTCAGGGTGCCGGAGCCCTGCTTGCCCAGAGTACCCGCCCCGGAGATAACTCCGGCATAGGTGGTGGAGCTATTGTCTGCACCAGTGTGCAGGGTGGTGTGGACATCCAGAACCACGTTGCCTCCGGTGGTGCCACCCCCAGAGAGAGAGCCTATGCTGACCACCAGGGAGCTGGTCGCTGGGTTGGCCGCTGTATTGGCCAGTCGCAAATTAGCGCCTGCCGTGTTGCTCAGCACCACTGCCGAACCACTGCCCAGACCGGAGGCGCTGGTGACATTGACCGTGCCACCACTGATGGTGGTGGCACCGGTGTAGGTGTTGGTACCGCTGAGCGTCAGGGTACCGCCGGTGGCATTGACGGTGAGCGCACCCGCTCCAGAAAGGGTTCCGGTGAGCGATGCCGACAGGTTCAGCTGAAACGTCCCGGAACTTGTGAAACGATGCACCTGATAGGTGAACCCATTGATTCCTATCGTTCCGTTTCCAGCAAAGGAATTGACACTTCCGCCATCAGCGGCGACAGGGCCCGAGTAGCGAACGACAACAACACCGCTGCCGCCCGTTCCGCCGGTGATCCAGCTTGCGAGATCGCTGGCCGAGGGATCGGAGTTACCCCAACCACCACCACCACCACCCCCGCCGGAGTTGGGGGTACCGTCTCCGCCCTTTAAGGATGCGAAGGCATTGGTGGTTCCACCGGGACTCTTCCCGGCGCCACCACCACCAGCACCGCCAGCGCCGGCGCTGGTGGTCGTACGCGAGCCGGCGCCGCCACCACCGCCGTAAACCGTCGCGGTTCCGGTGATGTCGCTAGCCAAACCATCGCCGCCCTTTCCTGGGTTCGAACCTGCGTTACCGGCGGTTCCGACGCCACCTGCACCCCCGCCGCCGCCGCCGCGGTTCTGCTGACCATCGCCCTGGGCTCCAGCAAAACCCTGGCCCGCAGTCCCAGAGCCACCCGCACCGCCGCCGCCACCACCACCTGAGGCGCCGCTACCCCCAGCAATCTGCGATGTCGCACCACCAAAACCACCACCAGCGCCGCCACCAGCAGCGGTGATGGAACCAAACGATGAGGATTGACCGGCGCTACCCTGCTGCGCGGAGGAATTCCAGGTCCTCCCCCCTAAACCACCGGCGCCAACAGTCACTGAGGCGCTGCCTGTTAGCGCGGTGGAGCCGGTGACCACACCGCCACCGCCACCACCGCCGCCAATAATGCCGCCGCCACCACCACCACCGCCTACCACCAGGTACTCCACCTCCAACCCGGCGAATGCCAGCGTGGCGCCACCTGCCCCCAAGACGATGTTGTTGGCCAGGGTGGTGCCGTGGGCCAGCCTCAAAGTGGTGCCGCCACTCAAGTTAAGGGTGCCCGTACCGCCCACATTGCCCGTGCCCGAACGCAGGATCAGCCCGCCGGTGCCCGAACGGGTGATGTCGGCGTTGATGATGATGTCGCTGGCGGCCTTGAGCTCGAGGTTGAAGGTCGAACCCGAGCTGATCGCCGATGCAACGGTAATGGTGCCGGCCTCGGATCCGGTGGTGCCGGTGAACACCGTCACATTCGTCGAGCTCAGCGCCGTCTGCAAAGTGCTCACATTGATGACGGCCGCATCGCTGGTGGCGCTGTAGCTGGCATCGACGCCCGATTGGGCGTCGCCACTGATGACGATATTGCGCGGATCGAGCAGCCACTGACCGGTCGCGCCCTGCGCAGCCAGCGTGCTGACGTAAATGCCATCGACCCGCAGGTCATGCCCCGAGGTCTCGATGCGTCCGCCATCGCCGCCCTGCGTGCCGCCGCGCGCGATCAGGCTGCCGTGCACCGCCGTCAGGCTGCTCGGGTCGTGAATGTCGCTCCAGGCCACGATGGTGCCGCCATCGCCCTGCAGCGTGGCCGAGGCATCAAGCGTCACGCCAGCGTCTATGCGCACCCTCTGGGCCTGCGGCAGATCGCCGCTGCCTTGCCAGCCCCCCCCCACCAGAATGGTGCCGCCGCCCAGGGCGCCGCTGGCACTCAGCGTGGTCTTGTCAAGCAGGGTGATCTCGTCGGCGCTCAGGTGCAGGTCGCCGGCGCGGCCGCGACGCGAATCGCTGCGCAGGCTGGCGCCGGCCAGCAGCAGGCTCGAGCGCAGGGGCACCTCAGGGCCGGGCAAGGGCAGGCTCGGGGCTGAGCCAGGCTTGGCGCGCAGGTCGATGCGCCCGCCCCCGGTGGCACCGGAGGCATCGACCACCGCGCCGCTCAATTGGGTGGTGGGGCTCACAATCTCCACCTGACCGCCGGCGCCTTCGGCCGATGAGGCGTCGATCGCGCCAGACAGCTCGGTACGCTCTGCGCGGATGCTCACCTGGCCGGCGGTCTGGGCAGACGGCGCACTGCGGGCGGCGGGCTCCGGGACGGGGTCTGCCGCGGCCAGGGGTGCGGGCGCCACAGCGGCGGCGCTCTGCACAGACGATGACGGCGTGGCCGTGGTGCCGGCGGCGATGGAGGCGGGCGCGCTCAGCGCCGGTGAGGCAAGCGGCGTCGCGGCCGGGCCGCTCGAGGCCACACTGATGCGAGCCTGGGCGGACTGGCTGAACTGCGGTGCGCTCAGGGTCACCGTACCGCCAGCACCATTGAAGCCGCGCGCTTCCATCACGCCTTCATTGCGCACGCGCTCGCTGGCCTCCACGCTGATGCTGCCACCCATATCGCCGTTGGCGCGCAGCGTGCCGCTGTTCTGCACCTCGGCGGCCTTGATCTCGATCTGCCCGCCGCGGCTGGGCGCCTCACCCGCTGCCGCCGGCCCGGCCGATACATCCAGGGTGCCGCTGTTCTTGACGACATCGGCCGACAGCCGGATCACGCCGCCCACGCGCCTGGCGCTGCGCGCCTCCACCGTGCCGGTGTTGTTGATGACCGCGCGCTGCAGCGCATCGGCAGCGCGGGCGCTCATGAAGACGCGGCCGTCTTCGGCACTGACCAGATGCTTGTTTTCAACCAGGGCGTTCATGATCCCCTTGTTGACCACCACCGTCACGCCGCTGGCCAGATTGCTCAGCGTGATGGCCTCGCCGGCGGCCAGCACCACCGTGCCGAGCCTGGCCCGGATGATGCCCTCGTTGCGCACCTCGGGGGCCAGCAAGGCCACCAGGCCGGCGTCCTTGGCATTGAGCGTGCCCTGATTGGTGACCACGCCCTTGCCTTCGGTGAATTCATATTTGCCAGCCAGGAAATTGGCGTCGGTGATCTTCATGGCGCCGGCCACCAGGGCGCCCACGTCCACCTGCGCGTCCTTGCCGAAGATCACGCCGCTGGGGTTGAGCAGGAACACCCGGCCATTGGCGCTGATGCGCCCCATGATCTGCGAGGCCTCGCCCTGGGCTACCCGGTTGAGAATGGCCGCACTGGCCGAGGGCTGGACAAACTGCACCGAGGCCTGACTTCCCACATTGAAGCTCTGCCAGTTGACGATGGCCTTGTCGGTGCCCTGCTGCACCGTCATCTGGCTGGCACTTTGGGTGATGTTCACCTGACCAGCCGCCACCTGGGCGCCGCTGGGCAACGCGTTGGGGGCAAGTTGGGCCTGCGCCAGCACGGGGGTGCCAAAAGCCATGGCCAGAGTCAGGGTCAGGGTGTTGAGGGCGGGGACCTGCAGAAGCCGCGCCCCCGCGGCG
>CAZATV010000053.1:0-5913 GCA_964488145.1 uncultured Polaromonas sp. | reverse complement strand
ATCTTGTGGGAGCCGCGCCCCCGCGGCGAGGCTGCGCTCGCAGGGGGAGTCGGCGCCGTTGGCGGCGCTCGCCGGCAAGTCGCTGACGGTCGTCGAGGCACTGCCGCTGGTGCGCGCGAGTTCGTGGGCCACCACCCAGCGCCCACGGGCCTTGCTCCAGACGATGCGGTAGACGTGGTTCATCGCTCAGAAGAAGGTCGAGAGGTTGAGCCAGGCCCGGTTGAGGATGCGGGTACCGTCCGCGTCGGCCCCACTGGGCGAGGGCACCGGGTTGCCGCCCAAGCGGCGGGCCAGGGTGAGCTTGGCGCTGGTCTTGGGGTTGATGGCGTAATTGACACCCAGCCCCATGCCTTGTAGCCGGTAGCTGTTGAGTCTTTGAGTGTTGTCCGGTGGAACCTTTAGCGGGTCGTGGCTGTAGCTCACGCCCCCGCGATCCACGAAAAGCGTCAGTTGCAGGTCGGGGCGCAGGTTATGGCGGGCCTCGGCGGTGATCAACCAGCCGTGGTCTCCCGAGCCCTGTGCGCCAGGGTAGGCGCGAACCGCCTGGGGCCCTCCGAGAGCGAATTTCTCCGAAGAATCCAGGTTGTCGAGGGAGCGCTGGCCATTGAAGGCAAACCATAGGCTGGTTTGCGCGCTCAAGCGCTGCAGACGGGCCAGGTTGACGGTGAATTTGTTGAGTGAGCTGTTGACTCGGCCGTTGACCCAGCCCAGCCCCCAGACATTGGTGCCCCCGCCAGCCCACTCGTCGTAGAGATCACCGCCGATATTGAGCGTGCTGGTGCGTCCCGCCTTACGCGAGCTCTCCACCCCATTGGCGTAATTGACGTAGTCAGCATCGTTGAGGGTCAGGCTCAGGTTGACGTTGCCGCCGGCGCTGCGCAACCACGGATAGGCCAGAACGGCGCCGCGCGTCCAGGCGCTACCGAAGGTGCCGCCGGGGGTTTTGAAACTGCCAATCAGCCGGTACTCGAGGGACGAGGCGTAGACCGACAGGCGCAGACCGTCATCACCCAAGGGCAGGGCGTAGGCCAGGCGCGCATACCGCACGCCCTCGCTGCCCATCAGGTTGGCCGAAACCTGATCACCGATGCGAGCCGGGTTATCCCAACTCAGGTTCAGGCTGGCACGGATCTGCCCGGTGGAGCGCGAGCCCTGGTTGTCGGTGGAGGCCGAACCGCCCAAAGCGGGCTTGCCGCTGACCGATATCAGCAAGTCGGTGGCGCCGGGCTGCTCACTGTTGTCGAGCGCGGCCTTGACACTCACACCGGGCATGTCATTGAGCACACTGACCGAGCGGTTCATGGCCGTCAGGCTCAGCGGCTGTCCCAGGTGTTGGCGCCTTTTGAAGACGCGCTCAATGCGCTCGCGCGAGAGCGGCCAGCGCTCCACATCGGCAAAGCGGATCGCGCCCAACTGCGCCTCAATGATCTCGATGCGTACCACCCCGTCAACCACATCCTGCTCAGGCACCTGGGCGCGCGCATACCAGCCGCGTTCCTGGTAGAGCGTGCCGATGGCCTGGGTGGCTTTCTCGAGATCGGCAAAAGCGATCTCTCGCCCCAGCCAGGGCTTGAGCACGGCCTGCACCTCCACCGGCGCAATCAGGTTAATGCCCGACAGGTCAAACCGCTTGACCGAAAACCGCAGTTCGTCTGAAGGGCGGGGGGCGGGCCGGGCCGCCGGCGGCAACAAGCGCGGCTCAGGCGCCGGCAAGGCGCGCTGGGTATCGCGCAAAAGAGAACCGGCATCGGGCGCGGCGCCGGTCTGCGCCCAGGCGGGCATCAGGGCGGCGGCCAGCCATAGCAGCGCGTGCGATGCGCGATGATTTCGCCCGGACACCTTGTACCGTTCCCCTGCTGCGGTCCTGAACGCTCGCCTCTTCGACGGTTCAGGCTGCCGAGTCTGCCAACTTAGGAGTCGTAGAAGCGGCGGGCGACGCCGGCTCAGCAGGAGCCGCCCCATCAGGGGCCGAACCCGCCGCTGTTGCCGCAGCCGCTTGCGCCGCGATCACCTGGGCGCCCACCTGCGCAGCCTGTGCAAAATGCGCCGTCACCAGTTGCTTGAGTTCGTCAATCTGCGAGGTGGCGTAGCTGAGATCGGGGAAGATGGCTGGCAGGTCCGCCAGCCGGCCATCTTCGGTCAGGAACGCCGTGCGCACCGCCACGCCGGCTGACACCGTCTCGACCATGAAGACGCTTCGACCGCGAACGGGCGCCTGCCCCCCGGCTGATCCTGCTGAACCCGCTGATTCAGCGTCGCTTGCCGCTGCCTCTTTCAAGGAAGAATCTGACATTTTTTTGCCTGTGTGACTGATTGCCACTAACTGTAACAAAAAACACAGCGGAAAGTCATCAATATTCGCTATTAGGGAGGGCTTGAAACGGTCAACGAGCGATGGATCGCACCCATCGGGCGCATGGATCCAAGGCCGCGCCGGTCGAGCGGCTGCGGCCAAGCCGGGTGGGCCGGGCTCAGCCGGGCCGGTGGGCCAGGTGCGCGTTCTTCAGGCGCTGGAGATGGCCGATGAAAGCGACCATTTGGGTGCTCTTGTCAAAAACGGCCTGCGCGCCCTGGGCCAGACAGTACTGGCGCAGCGGCTCGGTGGCGAAGTGGGTCAGCACCACCACCGGGCGGGCAGGCACGGCAGCGACCGCCTGCTCGAGCAGGGCCAATCCATTGCCCGTCTGGAGGCTGGGCTCGAGCACCATCACATCCCAGCCCTCGGGGTGGATTCGCAACCAATCGGCCGCGTCTTGTTGGGTCAAGGCAGTGGCCACACAAGCTCCAATACTCAGATTGGCGAGGGTATCAGCCAGAGCCTGCAACAGTTCAGTGCTTCGGTCGACAAGGAAAAAGCGCAGAGTCAAAGCGGAGGGCTTTCAGGGGTTGAGTTTCAGTGTGCCACAAGCCGATCCGTTGGCCAGTCAACTGTGAAGGAATAAAACAGCAAGAGTGAGGCCAAAGTTGTAACAAAATGAAGCCTTCACATCTTGAGAAACGGCGGCTGTGGACATGCGCAAAAAAACAGATACCGCTCTTGAACGGCTGCAACGCGCGGCGCGCTCTGATCGACCGGGCGAGCTCGAGCGCGAGCGGGTGGCTGACCAGATGCTGACCCAGGACCAGCTGCGCAGGATTGACAAAAGCCTGGAGAAGATCACGCCGCTGACCGCACCGCGCAAGCGCAAGCAACCCCCAGCAGCCAGGCCGCAACCGCAGAAGGCCGGAATGCCATCAGCGCCCGACTCACGACAGCGATCAAGCGCCCAGGTCAAGCCCTGGCCGTCCGAACGGGTCCTGTCACGCTAGCCAAGCGGCGCTGGAGACTGAGGCAGCCGACTGGCCAGCACCTTGTCGATGCGCCGGCCGTCAAGGTCGACCACCTCAAAGCGCCAGCCCACGCAAGCAATGTGCTCGCCGGTGTGCAGCAGGCGCCCGCTGACCGCCAACAGAAGGCCAGCGACCGTGTTGTAACGGCCCTTGTCTTCCAGTGGCAGCATGTCCAAGTCCAGACGGGCCTTGAGCTCAGAGACGGGCATCGCGCCATCGAGCAGCCAGGAGCCGTCACTGCGCTGGACCGCCCAGGCATCGACCTGGGTCTCAGGCTTGAGCTCGCCAGTGATGGCCTCCAGCAGGTCCAGGGGTGTCAGCATGCCCTGCACCACGCCGTACTCGTCGACCACCATCAGAATGCGCGAAGATTCCACACGGAATCGTTCCAGCAGCTCCATGCCGCTGAGGGTTTCCGGCACAAAAACCGCTGGCTGCAGGCAGGCCTGCATGCGGTTGTCGCGCCCGAGTTGGCCCAGTTCGAGCAAGCTGGCAATCTTGACCACCCCCACCACATCGTCCAGACTGCCGCGACACACCGGATACCAGGAGTGTCCCGTCCCCGCGGCCTTCTCAATGGCCTGGACCACGGTGTCGGAGGCGTCCAGCCATTCGATCTCGGAGCGCGGCCGCATGATGGAGGTCAATGGGCGCTCATCGAGCAAAAAGACGTTGCGCACCATCTGGTGCTCCTGCTTCTCGATCACGCCGGCGCTCACGCCCTCTTCAAGGCTGGCTTCAATCTCCTCCTCCGTCACTGTGCGCTGAGCCGAGGTATCGACCCGCAGCAGGCGCAGCACCGTTTGCGTGCTGAAGGACAGCAGCCTGACAAAGGGGCCGGTGGCCGCAGCCATCCAGAGCATGGGCCGGGCCGTCAGGCGCGCCACCGTTTCAGGATAGAGCTGGCCGATGCGCTTGGGTACCAGCTCACCAAAGACGATGGTGACATAGGTGATGACGGTCACCACCAGGGCGGTTGCGGTGATGTTGGCCGCCGTCAGGGGCATGCCCAGGGTCTGCATCCACAGGGAAAAATCGGCGGCAAAAGCGGCCTCACCCACAATGCCGTTGAGCATGCCGATCGAGGTGATCCCGACCTGCACCGTGGAGAGGAACTGCGTGGGCCGGTCCATCAGCTCGAGGGCGGCCCGCGCGCCACCATCGCCCTCTTCTGCGGCGGCCGCCAGACGGGCTTTGCGGCTGGCAGCCACGGCCATCTCGGACATGGCAAAGGCGCCGTTGAGCACGGTCAGAAGAGCGATCAGCAGAACTTCCATGGGGCCTTGGCGACAATGCGGACATGGCACTGTACTTGATCGGCGATTTGCAGGGCTGCCTGCAACCCCTGCTGCGGCTTTTGGACGCGGTGGATTTCTCCCCCAGCCGCGACACCCTTTACCCGCTGGGCGATCTGGTCAACCGGGGCCCCGATTCCCTGGGCGTGCTGCGCTACCTGCGGGGGCTCGAGGATGCAGCCCGACCGCTGCTGGGCAACCATGACCTGCACCTGCTGGCGGTATCGGCGGGCCTGCGGCCGGCGCGAGCGGACGACACCTTCGGGCCCCTGTTGCAGGCCAAGGACCGGGACGGTCTGGTCGATTGGCTGCGCCGGCAAAAGCTGGCGCGGCTTGAAGGGGGCTGGCTGCTGGTGCATGCCGGCCTGTTGCCGGCATGGACGGTGGCGCAAGCCCTGGCCCTGGCCGCTGAGGTTGAGGGGGTGCTGCAAGGGGCGCAGTGGCGCGAGTTTCTGGCTCGTATGTACGGCAACCAGCCCGACCACTGGCGCGATGACCTGCAGGGCTGGGACCGACTGCGGGTGGTGGTCAATGCGCTGACGCGGCTGCGTTTTTGCACGCCGCAAGGGGTGATTGATTTTTCGAGTACCGGTCCGCCCGATCAGCCGCCGTCGGGCTGTCTGCCCTGGTTCGGCGTGCCCGGACGGCAAAGCGCCGACCAGCCGGTGGCCTTCGGCCACTGGTCCACCCTGTCCATCGGTGAGCCCCAGCGCAGGCCGATCAGGCGTCAGAACACGCTGGGCCTGGACACAGGCTGCCTGTGGGGCGGTCCGCTGACCGCCGCCCGTCTGGGCAGCCAGCCGGGCGACTATGAACTGATCGCGGTGAGCGGGCTGGCCCACCCCGTCCCCGAATGAACTGAAGAACCAGCCCCCGGCCAATCAGGCCCCCCGGGGTGAGACAATCACAACCCTATGTCAGATTCCTTTTCCCAACTGCAACTCCACCCCCATCTGTCACGCGCCGTGGCTGAAATGGGCTATGAGTCGATGACGCCGATCCAGGCGCAAGCCATTCCGGTGGTGTTGCAGGGTCGCGATGTGATGGGCGCAGCCCAGACCGGTACCGGCAAGACGGCGGCTTTTTCACTGCCTTTGCTTCAGCGCATGATGGTTCACGAGAATGCATCGACTTCGCCGGCGCGCCATCCGGTGCGGGCGCTGGTGCTGCTGCCGACGCGCGAATTGGCCGATCAGGTGGCCCAGCAAATCCAGCTTTATGCCAAGTACACCCAGCTGCGCAGCGCGGTGGTCTTTGGCGGCATGGACATGAAGCCGCAAACGGCCGA
>CAZATV010000052.1:0-19916 GCA_964488145.1 uncultured Polaromonas sp. | reverse complement strand
GCGACTCGACGTGAGGTTGGCTGCAGCCGACGTGTCGGCCGAGCGCTTCGCCACGTGTCACCAGGCGGCTGACGAAGGCGGGCTGGATCAGTCGGCGTTTGTGATGACGTGCCTTGTGCCAGGGGTCGGGAAAGAAGATGTGGACACCATCGAGCTGTTCGGGCGCGAGCATGTGTTCCAGCACTTCAACCGCGTCGTGCTGGACGATGCGGATGTTGGAGATGTTCTCCTCGCCGCAGCGCTTGAGCAGCGCGCCCACGCCGGGCACATGCACCTCGCAGCACAGGAAATTGTCCTGCGGTCGTTGCTGCGCGATTTGAGCCGTGGCATCACCCATGCCAAAGCCGATTTCAAGAATCAGGGGGGCCGAGCGGCCAAAGGCGGCGGCAGGGTCCATCCGGGCTTGGCGGTAGGGCAGCAGAAAGCGCCCGCCATACAGATCGAAGGCGCGCATCTGGCCGGTGCCCATGCGACCTGCGCGCAGCACGTAGCTCTTGATGGTGCGCATGAAAGGCGCAGTTGGGGGGGCGGTCGTTTTCATCAGGGTTTGCAGCGTCCCTATTATCGGCTGGGCCCTTTCAAGCCCATCGCGACGAGGGCGGCGATGGCACGCCTGTGGCCCGGACTGCGGGCTGCGAGAGCCGCGCCCTCGCGGCGAAAGTTCTGGGTAGGAGCCGGGCCCTCGCCGCGAAAAAACTGGGTAGGAGCCGCGCCCTCGCGGCGATAGACTGCCATGCGGCCTGCGTCCTGCCCCTACAGTCGCCCCAGAGCCGCCCAAGTTTCCAGTGCCCCCTGTGGGGAGGTGCCCGCCGCCTGGGCGGGCAGGCCGAGACAAACTGCGGCGCGATTGAGCGCGGCCAGGGGATCGCTCAGATCGAGTGCTTGGGCGCCGTTTTGCTTGCTCAGTTTTTCGCCGTTGGAGCCCATCACCAGCGGGGTATGCAGATAGGCGGGGCGGGGCAGGCCCAGGGCTTCTTGCAAAAGAATTTGCCGCGCGGTGTTGTCGACCAGGTCTGCGCCGCGCACCACATGGGTGATACCCTGCGCCGCGTCATCGACCACCACGGCCAGCTGATAGGCCCATAGCCCGTCGGCGCGTCGGACCACGAAGTCCCCCACCTCCTGGTCTACGGCTTGTTGCTGCAGCCCCAGCCGCTCGTCCCGCCAGAGCACATGCGCCCGGGCCCCCGTGCCCACGTCAAAGCGCCAGGCCCGGGCGGGCCGACCCCTGAGCCCACCGTTTTCGGGTCGACAGGTGCCAGGGTAGGCCGCGGTTTGATGTCGCTCGCGCGGCAGGCCGCGCTCCGTCAAGGCCCCCTCGATGTCCTTGCGCGAGCAGGCACAGGGGTAGACGCGAGATTGATCGATCAGGCCATCGAGGGCCTGCTGATAGAGGGCGGTGCGCTGGCTTTGCCAGACCACAGCGGCATCGCTGTGCATGCCGCATCGCGACAGTTGTTCCAAAATGGTCTGGCCGGCCCCGGGTACGCAGCGTGGGGTATCGACGTCTTCGATGCGAATCAGCCAGCGGCCTTGACGGGTCCGCGCATGAAGGTAGCTGGCCAGCGCTGCGACCAGGGAGCCCTCATGCAGCGGGCCCGTCGGCGAGGGGGCAAAGCGCCCAACGCAAGGGGTCAGCTTCACTCGCCCAGGCTGGAGATCGTGCTCAAGGCCAGTTCCAGCCCTGAGATGAAGGCGTCTTCGACGCGCCGGCCCAGGCACCAGTCGCCGCACAGGCCCAGGCCCGATTGCGCTTGCCACAGATGGCTTTGGCCCAGCGCCTGCAGCGTCTGGGCATAGCGCCAGCGGTGAACCTGGGCGTGACCGGGCTCGGCCCGGATGCCCGTGATTTCGGTGAAGGCCCGTAGCAGCTTGGCTTTGACGCGTTCATCGTCGTCTTCCAGGTGTCTTTCAGACCAGGCGGGGCTGGCTTGCACCGTCCAGCGTTCGATGGTGCCTCGCCCAGGCTTTGAGGTTTCACGGGTCAGCCAGGCGATGCGGTGGTGAACACTTCGTGCGGCCTGCCAGGTGGGTCCCAGCGGGCCCGATGCCTGCGGAAACGCTAGCATCAGGGTCCAACAAGGCGCCACCTGAACGGCCGCCAGACGGTCCTGAACCTGTGGCCACAGCTGTGAGGCGCGCAACAGGGCTGCGGCCTGTACGGAGGGCAGGGCCAGCAGCACCGCGTCAAAACCGGCATGCACCTGGGTTTGCGCGCCAGGACCTTCGGTCTGCAGCTGCCAGCGGCCGCTGGACAGTCGGTCCGCTTCGATGCGGGTGACCAGGGTTTGCAGGTGCAAGTCACCCAGGGGCTCTGCCCACAGGCGGGGCAGGCTGTTCATGCCGGACGTGGCCACCCAATGCGGCTCGGCATCAGGGGCCGAGGCGGCCGCGACTCGGCCGGCCTCATCCATGATGCGCACCGTGCTAACCTGCCAGCGCGCCACCGCGCCGTCGGCCGTCTCCAGGGCGCGTTTGAATCGGGGGTCGCGCACGGTGAAGTACTGGGTGCCGTGGTCGAAACTGCCGAATTCGGTGCGGCGTGTGGCCATCCGGCCACCCGGCCCTCGACTTTTTTCAAACACACCGACCCGATGGCCGGCCTGGATGAGGGTGCGTGCACAGGCGATACCCGCCATGCCGGCCCCCACGACCGCTATGGAACGGGGGGGCGCTGAAGGCACCACGGATTTGGACTTCTTATGCTGGACCATGCCTAGACTCTACACGTATTGAGAGCTTGCGTCTGCAGTTTCGGACGCACCGGCGGCTCAGCTCTGGCTGAGTCCGGCTAGGACGGTGTCCGGGCTTTGGGTCATGTTCGATCGCCTACAACATTCCGGGGAATCCTACGCCACCCCTTGTTTCTCAAAGGGACTTACAGTCCTCCAGAGCTCACAAACCGCTGCATCAGAAAATTTGCTGCCATGATCAATCTTCGACGGTCGCAGGAACGAGGCTATGCCGAGCACGGCTGGCTCAAGTCTTTTCATACCTTTTCTTTCGCCGGCTATCACGATCCGGCGCATATGGGTTTCGGCAACCTGCGGGTCATCAATGAAGACCGCATCGAGCCGGGTACAGGCTTCGGCACGCACGGCCACCGAGACATGGAGATCATCAGCTACGTGATTTCAGGGGCGCTGGCGCATCGGGACAATATGGGCAATGGCACGGCCATCCTGCCCGGTGACGTGCAGCGCATGAGTGCCGGCCGGGGCGTGATGCACAGCGAGTTCAATCATGATGCGCAGGGACAAACGCATTTTCTGCAGATTTGGATCGAACCTGCGCAGCACGGGATAGACCCGGGTTATGAGCAGAAGACTTTTGGGGTGGATCACAAGCGCGGCCGACTGTGCCTGGTGGCCAGTCCCGAAGGCGCCGATGGCTCAGTCACGCTGCATGCGGATGCACGCCTGTATGCGGGCCTTTTCGACGCCACTGAAACCGCCACCCTGGCCCTCGACGACCAGCGCAAGACTTATGTGCACCTGGTCCGTGGTGAGTTGCGCGTCAACGGTCATGTGTTGCATGCCGGTGATGCGGCCAAGTTAGTGGGCGAGTCCGAACTGTTGCTTGAGCACGGGCATGATGCCGAGGTGCTGGTTTTTGACTTGCGGGCTTGAAGCCCATTCTTCTCATCCACTTTTTTCTTCAGGAGGTTTTCCAATGCCACAGATTGCAGTTGTCTACCACTCCGGCTATGGCCATACCCAGCGCATGGCTCAGGCCGTGGCCGAGGGCGCTCAGGCCGAGTTGATGGCCATCGATGCTGAAGGCAATCTGCCGGAGGGCGCCTGGGACCGCCTGGCCCAGGCCGATGCCATCATTCTGGGCTCGCCCACCTACATGGGCACCGTCAGTTGGCAGTTCAAGAAATTCGCGGACGCCTCTTCGAAGGCCTGGTATGCCCAGGCTTGGCGTGACAAGCTGTTTGCGGGCTTTACCAACAGCGCTGCGCTCAATGGTGACAAGGGCTCGACCCTGACCTACCTGTTCACCCTGGCCATGCAGCACGGAGGTCTTTGGGTCAGCCAAGGTATCCTGCCCAGCAGCACCAAGGCAGCGCGCCGCGATGACCCCAACTATCTGGGTTCCTATGCAGGTGCCGTGGCGCAGTCGCCGGCCGATGCCGGTGCGGGTGAGATGGCCCCCGGTGATTTGCAGACCGCCCGCGCATTTGGTGCCCGGGTGGCCGAGGTGGCGGCGCGCTATCGCCTCAAGTAAGCGCATTCTGCGCGGCGCCCCTTAGGACCCGGCGCTCAGACCGATCGAGGTCTTGATCGCGCCGAGGTCGGCGCTCCTACTCCTCCTAGAGCAAGCCCCTGGGCTGGGATCCTCATGGAGCTCTGTGGGAAGGCGCGTCGGGGCGCGCCCTCGCGGCCATGGGGTGCCAATCGGCGGGCAATGGCTCGGCCTAGAATCGGTCGAATGTTTGTTCACCTGCGCACCCACACTGAATTTTCTGTCGTCGACGGCATGCTCCGTATCGACGATCTGGCCCGACGCGCAGCTGCTGACGGTCAGGCTGCTCTGGCCATTACCGATCTGAACAATCTGTTCGGTGCAATCAAGTTTTACAAGGCCGCGCGCGGGGTGGGCGTCAAGCCCCTGATTGGGGCTGATGTCTGGGTGCAGTCGCCAGGACGCGATGAAGCCGCAGCGCCGGCGCGGCTGCTGCTGCTGGCGCAGGATCACCGTGGCTACCTGAATTTGTGCGAGCTCCTGACCCGCGCCTGGACCCGCAATGTGCAGCGCGATCAGGCCATCATCAAGCTGGTCTGGCTACAAGAGCTGGCCGAGGGTTTGATCGCCTTGTCCGGAGCGCAAGCCGGTGCGGTCGGGCAGGCACTGCTGCAGGCCGATGAGTCCCGCGCCCGTGCGGCGGCCTTGCAGTTCGCGGGCCTGTTCCCGCATCGCTTTTACATCGAGCTTCAGCGCGCCGGTCGATCCGATGACGAACGTCATGTGGCTGCCGCGGTGCGCCTGGCCAGTCGCCTGCGCTTGCCCGTGGTGGCCACGCATCCGGTGCAGTTTGAGTCGGCCAGCGATTTCGAGGCCCATGAGGCGCGTGTGTGTATTGCTCAGGGGCAAACCCTGGGCAACGCGCGACGCCCCCGTCTGTTCACCCCGGCGCAGTATTTCAAGACTCGGGCAGAGATGGAGGCGCTCTTTGCCGACTTGCCCTCGGCCTTGGCCAATTCGGTGGAGATCGCCCGCCGCTGCAACTTGGTGCTGCAATTGGGCAAACCGCAGCTGCCCGACTATCCCACCCCGCTGCAGGATGGCGTGCCGATGCCGATTGAGCAGTATTTTCGGCAGGCCTCTCGCGAAGGCCTGGAGCAGCGCTTGCTGGCTCTGTTTCCGGACGAGTCTGAGCGTCAGGCCCGGCGCGATGAGTACGTGCAGCGGCTTGAATTTGAGATCGAGGTCATCCTCAAGATGGGGTTTCCGGGCTATTTCCTCATCGTCAGTGACTTCATCAACTGGGCTAAGAACAACGGCTGTCCCGTGGGGCCGGGCCGTGGCTCGGGTGCGGGTTCTCTGGTGGCTTATGCGCTGCGCATCACCGATCTCGACCCGCTGGAATACAAGCTGCTCTTTGAGCGCTTCCTCAACCCCGACCGGGTGTCCATGCCCGATTTTGATATTGACTTTTGCCAGACCCATCGCGATCGGGTCATTGACTACGTCAAGCTCAAGTACGGTCATGAAGCGGTCAGCCAGATTGCCACGTTCGGGACCATGGCCGCCCGCGCGGTCATCCGGGATGTCGGCCGCGCGCTGGATTTGCCCTACGGCCTGTGCGATGGCATTGCCAAGCTGGTGCCCAACAAGCCCGGCATGACGGTGACCCTGCAGTACCCGCCGAACCCCAAACCGGAGGGCGACAAAAACAACTATGTGTTGGAGATGGAACCGGTTCTGGCCGATCGGATGGCCCGTGAAGAAGAGGTTCGCACCTTGATCGAGCTGGCGCAAAAACTCGAGGGCCTGACCCGCAATGTGGGCATGCATGCTGGCGGTGTACTGATTGCCCCGGGGAAGTTGACGGACTTCTGTCCCCTGTATGCCCAGCCCGGCAGTGATGCCGCGGTGAGTCAGTTTGACAAGGATGATGTGGATTCCATCGGACTGGTCAAGTTCGACTTTTTGGGGCTGGCCACCCTGACCATCCTGGAGATGGCTCGGCAGTTGATTGTGGGGCGCCATCCGGGGCAGAAGGACTTCAGCTACGAGGCCATACCGCTGGACGACGCGGCCACCTATGAGCTGTTCAGCCGCGGCCAGACCGAGGCGGTGTTTCAGTTTGAAAGTACCGGTATGCAGCGCATGCTGCGCGATGCCAAGCCCACCCGGTTGGAGGACCTGATCGCTCTCAATGCGCTTTACCGGCCCGGTCCGATGGACCTCATTCCCAGCTTTGTCGCGCGCAAGCATGGGCGTGAGGAGGTGCAATATCCGCATCCGCTGGTGGAGTCTGTGCTGTCGGAAACCTACGGCATCATGGTCTACCAAGAACAGGTGATGCAAACCGCGCAGTTGCTCGGCGGCTACAGCCTGGGCGGGGCCGACCTGCTGCGTCGGGCCATGGGCAAAAAGAAGCCGGAAGAAATGGCTGAGCACCGGGTAATTTTTCGCAAGGGTGCAGCCGACAAGGGCATTGACGAGCAACGGGCCGATGAGATCTTCACCTTGATGGAGGCTTTTGCCGGCTACGGTTTCAACAAGTCTCACGCTGCCGCCTATTCCCTGCTGGCTTATCACACCGCTTGGCTCAAGGTGCATTACCCGGCCGAGTTTTTCTGCGCCAACATGACGGTGGAAATGGACAACACCGACAAGCTCAAGGTGCTGTATGCCGACGCGGTCCGCATGGGCATAAACTTTGAGGCGCCCGATATCAATCGCGGGCAGCATCGTTTCGAGCCGATGGGTGATCGGTCCATTCGTTACGGGCTCGGAGCCATCAAAGGCACGGGTGAACAGGCCATTGCCGCCATCGTGGCGGCTCGGCAAGCGGGCGGTGCCTTCACCTCCCTCTATGACTTCTGTGTGCGGGTTGATCGCACGCGCCTGAACAAGCGAACGGTCGAGGCTCTGATCAAGGCGGGTGCGTTTGACAACCTGCAGCGCAACCGCGCCAGCCTGCTGGCCTCGGTCGATCAGGCGTTCGAGTTTGCCCAGGCCGCCCAGGCCAACATCAACCAGGGTGGCTTGTTCGATGCGGATCCGCAGCAGGCCCAGTCCCAGGAGCCACCGCTGCTCGAGGCTTTACCTTGGGGGGTGCGTGAGCGATTGGGCTACGAAAAGCTGGCGCTGGGCTTTTTCCTGTCGGGTCACCTTTTTGATGAGGCCGAGCTCGAGGTGCGCCAGTTTGCCAAGCGCCGCATTGCTGAGCTGAACGAAAGCCGCGAGACGCAAGTGCTTGCGGCTATCGTCACCGAGGTCCGGCAAATCAACAGCCAGAGGGGCAAGCTGTTCCTGGTCAAGCTCGATGACAAGTCGGCCATGATTGAAGCCTCGGTCGATGAGGCGTTCTACAACGCACATCGCAAACTTCTTGAGGAAGATCAGCTGATCGTTGTCCAGGGCACGGTGCAGCCCGACCGTTTCGCCGGTGGGCTGCGCCTGAAGATGGCCCAGGTCTGGAGTCTGGAGCAGGCGCGCTGCCGCTTTGGTAAGTACCTGCGCATGGCCGTCAACGGCACCGCGCCGGATATCGAACGTTTGCTGAGGGAGTTTCCCGCACGCCGCGAGCAGACCGAGCAGGGCGAGAGGGTCATGGGTTTACCGATGCGGTTGAGCGTATTTCGAGAGGGGGCCACGGCTGATCTGCAGCTGGGCGAGCTCGCCCGCATCTACCCCAGCGACGCTGCGCTGGCCAGCGCCCTGGCCCAGGCTGACAAAGGCCTGGCCCAAATCGTCTACGACTGAGCGCCGGGGGCTCTCAGAGGCCTCTTCGACGCCGGGAGTTCTTCGGTGCGCCGGGTGGGAGCGCCGCCCTCGGCGCGATGCGGCGCCCGATGGGGAGAGAGGCAGTCATGGCGACACGGTACTTGCGCTCGCCCGTCGCCGGCCTGGGTTACAGGGCGACCTTGATTTCCAGGCCTTCGCGCAGCAGCACGTCCGGGATGTTGCCGTCAATATCCTTGGGTACGGTGCCCATCTTCTCGATGCCGCGCAACACCGCCTCATCAAAAAGGCGGTTGCCGCTGCTGGTGACGATTTTGGTCTCGCGAATCCGGCCATTGGGTGCGGTTCGCACCATCACCACCACAGTAGGCTGATCGGTGCCGGGATGGGTGTATTTCGTGTTGTCCCGGATCTGTCGCACGATTAAGCCGGCATAGCTTGAAGACGGCGCTGCTGCTCGGGCCGCAGTTCCCTTCGAATCGGCCGACCCTGTCCCCGCGCTGGAGGTGGGTGTGCTGCTTGTATTTTGTTGTTGCTGCTGCTGTCGCTGCCGACGCAACTCCTCCTGGCGCATTTGGGCGCGAATTTCTGCGTCGCGCCGCTCCTCGTCCCGACGCGCCTTCTCGGCCTTTTGCTTATCGGCCTTTTGTTTTTCGGCCAGTTCCCGCTCGGCCTTACGCGCCTTTTCTTTCTCGGCCTTCTCTCTCTCCGCTTTTTCCTGCGCTAGCTTTTCCTTCTGTGCTTTGTCTTGCTCGATCTTCTTGCGAGCCTCATCCTTGCGTCGCTTTTCCAGCGCGATCTCGGCCTCGCGCTGTTGAGCCAGTTCGCGCGCAGAAGGCGCAGGTGGTGGAGCCGGGGCAGGCTTGCTGTCAGGGGCCGGCGGTGGCGGCGGGGCCGGTTCGGGTGGCGCTGCAGCTGCAGGCGCAGCCTCCACTGCGGTCGGCGCCCAGATTTCTGCGCTGAAGGCTACCATCGGATCGGTACGCGTCCACTTCACGCCCCAGGCCAGCGCCAGCACCAACAGGCCATGCGCCAGCAGCGACAGGGCTATGGCCGGCCAGCGACCCGAGGGCGCAGGCGGTTGCAAGTCCAGGTCGGGGGCGTTGACCTTCATGACGGGCAACCGTGAATCAGGAGCCTGTCTGCACTGACAGAGCGATGCGCGCCACACCTGCCTTATTCAGAGCGTCCATGACCTTGACCACCGTCTCGTAGCGTATGGATTTGTCGGCGCTGATTACCACCGGGGTGGGCGTCTGCGCCTTATCATCGGCCGGCTGCAATTGCCGTACCGCCTGACCCACCTCCGCCAGGGTGCTGGCCCTCGGTGGGCCATCGCCGCTCTTGATTTCAAGGCGTTCGCTCTTGTCGATCATCACTTGAATCGGTTTGGCGGGCTGTGCTGCGGCCTTGCCGACCTTGGGTAGCGCAATCATGCTGGGCGTGATCAGGGGTGCGGTGACCATGAAGATGATCAGCAGCACCAGCATCACATCGATGAAGGGCACCATATTGATTTCATTGATGGTGCGGCGGCCACGGCCGCGAATCTGCACGCCCGGCATGGTTCAGTGCCCCGACGCCGATTGCGCGCCCAGGTTGCGCTGCAGGATATTGGAAAACTCCTCGATGAAGGTTTCCAGCTGGTTGGCCACCCGGTCGATATCGTGCGCAAACCGGTTGTAGAAGATCACCGCAGGAATGGCGGCGAACAGGCCGATGGCGGTGGCGACCAGCGCCTCGGCAATACCGGGCGCCACCGTGGCCAGGGTGACCTGCTCCAGGCTGGCCAGGCCGGTAAAGGCATGCATGATGCCCCAGACCGTGCCGAACAATCCCACGTAGGGCGCGACCGATCCCACAGTACCCAGAAACGGCAGGTTGGACTCCACCGCATCCAGCTCCCGTTGATAGCTGGCCCGCATGGCGCGGCGTGCGCCGTCGAGCAGGGCCGCCTGGTCGTTGACTCGCCGCTCCCGCAACTTTTGAAACTCGCGCATGCCACTGGCAAAGATGCGCTCCATGGGGCCGGTGCCTTTGGCATTTCGTAGCGCTGCAGCGTACAGATCGTTCAGGCTCGAATCGGACCAGAACGAACGGTTGAAGTCCTCGTTCATGCGCTTGACCTGTCGCAGACGCAGGAGCTTGCTGAAGATGGCGCTCCAGCTGGCCAGCGACATGCCGATGAGGATCAGCACCACGGCTTTGACGACCCAACTGGCGTTGAGCAGCAGCGGAATGATGGAAAGGTCTTGGTTCATGTCGGTTCCGAGAGCTGTCGCAGAACGGGGGGCGGAATTCGGCCAGGTTTGAGGCTTGCCGCATCGACCCAGCCTATGCGTATTGTCGCCTCAGCCAGCAGACTGCTGCAGGGTTCGAGCCGCGCCTGCTGAGCAATCACCAGGGTGCTGCGACCAGTCTTGATGAGCCCGGCGCTTACGCGCAGGAGGTCGTCTAGCCGGGCCGGTTTAAGGTAGCGGACATCCGTCTGACTGACCACAAACAAGCCGCCAGTGCTCTGTCGCAGGGCTTGCTGCTCAATGCCAAGACGGCGCAGCCATTCGGTTCGGGCGCGTTCGAAGAATTTGAGGTAATTGGCGTAGAAGACGATCCCGCCGGCATCGGTGTCTTCCCAGTACACCCGCACCGGCCATTGAAAAACCGGTCTCTGCCCCTCAGCCAAGTACGGCCTCCAGGCGTTGCACGGCCTCCCGAAGTTCGGCCATGCTACTGGCTGTGGAGAAGCGCAGGTAGCGGTGCGAATCGGCCTGCCCGAAGTCGCGGCCTGGCGTGACCACCACGCGGGCGCGTCGCATCAGCTCAAAGGCCAGATCCCAGCTACCGCCGGTGCCGTCGGGTCGCGCTGCCGGTATACCCAGTTTGTCAATGGCCGAGCGAGCATCGGCATAGGCATAAAAGGCGCCGTCGGGTTTGACCGGTACCTTCAGGCCCAGGCGCTCGAGCTCGGGCAGAAAGTAATCGCGCCTCATCCGGAACGCCTTGCGTCGATTTTCAAATTCGGCCAGGCTCTCCGGCTCGAAGCAGGCCAGCGCGGCATGCTGGGCGATCGTGCTGGCGCAAATGAAAAGATTCTGGGCCAGCTTCTCAACGACCGGCACAAGAGCCGGTGGCAGCACCATCCAGCCCAGCCGCCATCCGGTCATGCAGAAATACTTGGAAAAACTGTTGATGCTGATCACCGATTCGCCCAATTCCCCCGGCAGTGACAGGGCGCTCTGTCCGAAGTGCTCGTCGTAGCTCAAGCCCAGATAGATTTCATCGACGATGTTGATGCCGCCGCGCTGGTGCACAAAATCGAGCAGCCTGTGCATTTCCCCAGGGTCGATCGAGGTTCCCGTTGGGTTGGACGGCGAGGCCAGCAAAATGCCGCGCGTGGCCGACCCCCAGGCCTGGCTGACGCTTTGCAGTGACAGCGTGAAGCGTTCGGCCGGCGTGGTGGGCAGCAGTACTGCCCGCCCCTGCGCACTGCTGACAAAGTGCCGGTTGCAGGGATAGCTGGGGTCGGGCATCAGAATTTCATCACCGGCCTCGATCAGGGCCAGGCAGGCCAGTTGCAAGGCGGCTGAGGCGCCCGCTGTGATCACGATGCGTGAGGCGGGGACGTGAAGGCCGAATCGGGTCAGATACCAGTGACTGATCATTTCCCGCAGCGGTGTCAGACCGAGCGCTGCGGTGTACTGCGTCAGACCATCTCGCAAGGCCCGTTCAGCGGCCTCCCGCACCAAGGGGGCTGCGGTGAAGTCGGGTTCACCGATGTTGAGATAGATCATCGGCGGCGCACCGGCGCCCGATTGACTGTCCATCTCACGGGCGGCCTTGGCCACCTCCATCACATAAAACGGATCGATCCGTCGGGCCCGCTCGGAGATGCGCAGGGTCTTCATGCGCGGCGATCCGCCTCGGCCGGCCGCAGCTGCGGCCCCAGTTTGTTGAGCACGGCATTGACCCATTTGTGACCATCGGTGCCGCCAAAGCTTTTGGCCAGTTCGATGCATTCGTTGATCACGACCCGCCAGGGCACATCCGGGCAGTGCATCAGTTCGTAGACGCCGATCCAAAGCACCGCATGCTCAATGGGAGAGACTTCCGTCAGCTTGCGGTCCAGGTGCGGGATGATCTGAGCGTCGATTTCAGCCTCTTGTGCGATACAGCCGTGCAGCAGGGCATCGAAGTGCGCCGCGTCGGCCTTGTGAAAGCCAATCAGATCACGGGTGAATAGGTCGATTGAGCCGGCCTCATGACGACCCACCAGGTGCTGATACAGCGCCTGCAAGGCAAATTCGCGGGCGCGGGTGCGGGCCGATTTGTCAGACGCCTTGCGCAAGCCGCTGGCGGATCGTGTGTGTTGTTCGGTGGTCGACATCGGTTTTGATCGGGTTTTCAGGCCGACAGGCTTTGAAGCAGCCGGGCCATCTCTACAGCAACCCGCGCTGCATCGCGGCCTTTTTCGTCCTGACGTGCCACCGCTTGGGCCAGGTCTTCGGTGGTCAAGATGGCATTGGCAATCGGCACGCGGTAATCAAGGGCCACTCGGGTGACGCCAGCACCACTTTCATTGGCGACCAATTCAAAATGGTAGGTCTCGCCGCGGATGATGCAGCCCAGCGCAATCAGCGCGTGGTAGCGTCCTTGCTCGGCCAGCGCCTGCAGGGCAGAGGCGATTTCCAGGGCGCCGGGCACCATCACCCGCGTGGGCGGGGGGACACCCAGGTCGGACAATTCCCGCATGCAGGCTTCTGCCAGGGCGTTTGTGATGGCCTCGTTGAACCGGGCCTGCACGATGCCGATGCGCAGGCCCTGGCCTTGCAAGGCCGCTGCCTGTCCTTTATCTGCGTTTTGCATTCGGGTCTCTCTCAGGCTTTGAGGGCATCCCGGCTCAGGTAGCCGGTGATTTCAAGTCCATAGCCGGCCATGCTGGGCATGCGACGGGGGTTACCCATCAGGCGCATCTTGCGCACCCCGCTCTGCAACAGGATCTGGGTGCCGATGCCGTAAGAGCGCAAGTCCATGCGGCCGCGCCCGGGGCCGTGGCTGGGGGTGGCCCGGCCCTCGAACTGCGCCATCAGTTGCTCGGCGCTCTCACCACAGTTGAGCAGCACCGCCACACCGCGCCCCTCGGCGGCAATAAAGCGCAGGGTCTCGTCCAGACTCCAGGAATGCATGGTGCGACCAGTCTCCAGGGCATCGAAGAGCGACAGCGGTTCATGCACCCGGGCGGCGATCGCTTCTTCAGGCCGCCAGCTGCCCTTGACCAGGGCCAGATGTAACTGACCGCTGGGGGCGTCGCGATAGGCGTGGGCGGTGAACTCGCCCCAGTGCGTCTGCATGGCACGACTGCCGATGCGCTCAATCAGGGATTCGGTGCGGCTGCGGTGCTCGATCAGGTCGGCAATGGTGCCGATCTTCAGGCCATGCACTGCCGCAAATTCCAGCAGGTCAGGCAGGCGCGCCATCGTGCCGTCGTCCTTCATGATTTCGCAGATGACCGCGGCCGGTGAGCAGCCGGCCATCGCGGCCAGATCGCACCCGGCCTCCGTATGGCCTGCCCGCATCAACACGCCGCCATCGACGGCCTGCAGGGGGAAGATATGGCCGGGCTGCACCAGATCGCTGGCCTGGGCGTTGCGCGCCACGGCCGCTTGCACCGTGCGGGCCCGGTCGGCCGCCGAGATGCCGGTAGTCACGCCCTCGGCCGCCTCGATCGATACGGTGAAGGCGGTGGCATGCTTGGTGCCGTTGCGGCTGACCATCGGCGGCAGACGCAGCCTTTCGCAGCGCTCGCGGGTGAGGGTCAGGCAAATCAGACCACGACCGTAGCGGGCCATGAAGTTGATCGCTTCGGCGCTGACGTGATCGGCCGCCAGAACCAGATCGCCTTCGTTCTCGCGGTCCTCCTCGTCAATCAGGATGACCATACGGCCGGCTTTCATATCGGCCACGATGGCCTCAATCGGCGAGATGGTGATGGGGGTAGGGGCATTCATGTCGGAAGCTTTCTAGGGTCGAGCAGCATGCGCTCGACATAGCGCGCGATCAGGTCGATCTCCAGATTGACGCGGGATCCTGCACGCAATTGGCCCAGCGCGGTATGGCTGACGGTGTGCGGGATCAGGTTGATACTGATTTCGCAGCCCGATTCGGTCCCCTCGAAATCCTGCACCTGGTTGACGGTCAAGCTGACCCCATTGACGGTGACCGATCCCTTGTAGGCCAGAAAGCGGGCCAGTGCCTTGGGCGCTGCCACGCGCAGCTCCCAGCTTTCACCCACCTGCGCAAAGTGGGTCACCTGGCCAATGCCGTCCACATGACCACTCACGATATGCCCCCCCAGCCTGTCATGGGCCCGCAGGGCTTTTTCAAGGTTGACGCTGCCCGTTTGATCCAGGCCGCAGGTGCGGGCCAGCGATTCGGCCGATACATCGACGGTAAAGCAGCGGGTGGGCAGGTCCAGACGGGTCGCGGTCATGCAGGCGCCGTTGATGGCGATGCTGTCGCCCAAGCTCACATCATCGAGGTAGCCCGCAGGGGTCTCGATGGTCAGACGCCTGCCGTGGGCCAAGGAGCTGCCGAGGGGGTGGCTGGCGACGATGCGCCCCACGCCGGTGATGATTCCGGTAAACATCGCCGTATTTTCGCAGGGAAACGGCCGCTTGGCCGCTGGGCCCAGCAGTGGCCCTCAGAATGTGTCCCGGCCCCGCAGTCGAGCCCGCAGTCGCAGATCGGGTCCCATCGATTCGCAAGACATGAATTGCAGGGTCGTCCCCTCATCGAGCCTTTGCAGGGCCGGCAGGGTCATCAGACCTTGACCGGGCCCGAGCAGCACCGGAGCTAGGTATATCAGCAATTCGTCAATCACACCGGCCTGCATCAGGGACCCATTGAGCTTGCTGCCGGCCTCCACATGCACTTCGTTGATTTCCCGGCGCGCCAGGTCCTGCACCAGCGCCTGCAGATCAACCTTACCCTGTGCGTCGGGCAGGTGGCTGATGAGGGCGCCCCGTGCGATCAACTCGGCCTCGCGCTGCGGCTGGCGTTGGGCGCAGTAAATCCAGACCGGGCCGCCCGTCTGCAAGATGCGAGCCGAGCTGGGCGTTTCCAGGCGACTGTCGATGATGATGCGTATCGGCTGCCGTTCGGTGGGCACGTCCCGCACATTCATCAGCGGATCATCGGCCAGCACCGTGCCGATGCCGGTGAGCACCGCGCAGGCTCTGGCTCGCCAGGCCTGCCCATCGGACCTGGCCTGTGCCGAGGTGATCCATTGGCTCTGCCCGTTTTCGAGGGCGCTGGTGCCGTCGAGCGAGGCCGCCATCTTCATGCGCATCCAGGGCCGCCCGCGCACCATGCGGCTGAAAAACCCCAGATTCAATTCGCGTGATTCATTCGCACCCGGCCCCACCTCCAGCGCCACACCGGCCGCGCGCAGATAGGCCAGGCCCTGGCCCGCGACCCGTGGATTGGGGTCGATCAGACTGGCCACGACGCGTCGCACACCGGCCTCGACCAACGCCTGACAACAGGGACCCGTGCGGCCGTGGTGAGCGCAGGGCTCCAGGGTGACGTAGGCGGTTGCGCCTTTGGGGCTATGACCGCGCGCGGCAGCATCACGCAGGGCCATGATTTCGGCATGCGCCTGTCCGGTGCGCTGCGTCTGGCCCTCGCCGATCAGGCGCCCCTGCGGATCGACCAGCACGCAGCCCACCGCCGGGTTGGGCGGTGCGGTCAGCCGCGCCTGGGCTGCCAGTTCGAGCGCGCGTTCCATCATGAGCTTTTTTCCAGGGGGTAGGTGGGCCAGAGCGATCCTGGCCCCCGGGCAGCGACGGGGGCAAAGTGTAAGCCGCGCCCGGTCTGAAATAACAATTTACACCCCGCGACCATCGGCTTCCTAGCATCAGCGGGTGACCCCAGGCCAGGCTTTCATCGAAGGTGGCGCGCGCAAGGTGCGGGGATTTTCCTTGCTCGAGTTGATGGTCGTGCTGGCCCTCACCCTGGTTCTGGCTGCGCTGGGGCTGCCGTCCTATCAGGGCCTTCTGCAGCGCTGGGCCTTGAACCACGAAGCCCAGGCGCTGGTGGATGATCTGCGTCATGCCCGGGCCCAAGCCATGGCGCGCGGGCAGCCGGTTTCTATTTGCCCATCGGCCGATGGCGTGGTTTGTTCCGCACACGCCGATTGGGGCTGGGGCTGGCTGGTCTTTCTTGACCTCGACGCCAACCGGGTCATCGCCGCCGGGGAAACGGTGCTCAGACAGCACCGGGTCACGCCAGCCATCGGGTCTATCACCAGCAACGCCAGTGTTTCGCGGGCCGGATTGACCTTCCAGCCCAACGGACAGGCTCGTGCGGCCGGGCAGGCTTTGAGTCTGCAGAGCGCCGGCGCAGTGCCCGCTCGGCGTCTGGTGTGCATTTCCATGCAAGGCCGGGCCTCGGTGCGGCCGGAGGGCCAGGTTCAATGCGTCTGAAGGCTGCTCACGGCTTCATGCTGATGGAGGTGCTGGTAGCCCTTGCGCTTACCGCCTTGGGTATCGCCGCCTGGCTGCAAGGGCAGGCCAAAGCGCTGCAGCAGACGCGGATGAACCAGCACCGCACGTTGGCCATGCTCCTTGCCTCTGACATGGCAGAGATTGTGCGTGCGAGCCCCGCCCAAGCCGCTGCGATGGATCACCCTGGCAGCTTTCCGATGCAGCTTGGATCGGCCCTGCCGGCCTGCCAACCCGGCCGTTGCGACGCGCAGGCTTGGGCGGCGGTGGAGTTGGCTCAATGGCGCGAACGTGTGAATCAGAGTCTGCCCGAGGGCTCGTCGCGGATCAGTGTGGACCGACTGCAGCGCAGCGCGGGCATCACCCTGGCCTGGCGTGAAGCGGCTGACCCGGCTTTGCCCGCGGAGCGGCCTGCCTATTTGCAATGCCCGTCCGAATGGGGGTTGAGGGGCGAGGACCGGGTTCAGTGCTTACGGGTCGAGGTGGCCTGGTGAGGCGCGGCGCCCTTGAGGCCCGACAGGCCGGCCTTTCGCTGCTGGAATGGCTGGTGGCGCTATCGCTGGGGCTGATCCTGGTGACCACGCTGATCGCGCAGGTTCTGGCCGGCGGGCGAGGGCAGCGCCTGCAAGCGGCGCAGGCTCAGATGGCGGAGGATGCGCAGGTGGCTCTGGATCTGCTGCGGGCCGATTTCAGGATGGCCGGTCACGCCTGGCCCTTGAAGTCGCAGCTCAGTCCGTCGGGATTGGCCTCCTGGCAGGATGCCCTCGGGGCCTCCTTCCTGACCGCCTGCGATGCGGGGTTTGCCAGCTTGCCGCCCGACGGGCCGCCCTCTTGCAGGGCCGTTGATGCCACCGGGGGGGGCGATTCGTCGGCGGTCGAACTGGCTTATGAGGTCGATGCCACCACTTCGGTGGCGGGCAGTGACGGTCGACCCACCGACTGCCTGGGCAACGCGATTGAGCCTGCTGCGCAGGCCGATGGCCGGCGCGTTTTCATCGCCTTCAACCGCTGGCAGATCAGCAGCAGCGGTGGCCGCAGTGAGTTACGTTGCGGCGGACGTGGCCGGACCGGACCACAGCCTTTGGTGGATAACGTCGAGCGCATGCTGCTCCACTGGGGTCTGCCAGTCGATGAGGCCGAGGGCACTGCCTTGCGTTATGTCAGTGCCGCCCAGGTGGTTGATTTCTCTCGGGTGCGCGCCGTGCGTATCTGCCTGCAGTTGCGCAGCGCCGATCCGGTACTCGGCCCTGAGGATGTTCGTCAGTATCGGGCTTGCGATGGCAGTTCCCAGATTTCGGGGGACGGTCGCTTGCGCCGCAGCTTTGTCGCCACGGTGGCGTGGCGCCACATCCGCCCACCATGAAGGCTCAACAACTCAGGCGACGAATTCCGCATCGGGTGGGCTGCCGCCGGGTCCATCGGGGATTCAGTCTGGTGGTCGTGCTGGTGCTGCTGACCGCACTGGCCTGGGGGACGGCCGTCTCCCTTCGCAGCAGTGCCGGCTCGACCCGTATCGCCTGGGTTGCGCTGATGCAGGCTTACGCCCAGGAGCAAGCCCAGCTGGCTCTGGCCTACTGTCAGTCGCAGCTCTTGCTGACCAGTTCGGCCCGTGACCCCAAACTCTCTGACTCAGCTCTGCCGCTAACCACGCCAGATAAACCCGCTTGGGGCTCAGCCGATTTGTGGCGCGCGCAGACTCTGCCGGTGGCGGTGCCGGTGAGCTCAACGCAGTCGGGGGGTCACCCGCCGTTGTGTTTTGCAGAGCAGCACGCCCTGGCCGGGCAGCCGCGCGGGTTACCCGTACGGGTGGTGACCGCACGCGGCTTCAGCCCGGATTACCGCGCCGACCCGTCGTCGGGCAGCACCACGGCCGGCCAGGCCTTCTGGATGCAGCGTGTGCTGTTGATTGAGGACGGACAGCTTCGGGCCCGAACCGACAGGCGCCTGGTCAACCCCCCTTTGAGGTAAGTTCATGAAGTCTCCAGGCTCTCCCGAGGTCAGTCAACCCATCGAAGCCGATCTTGCAAGACCGACTCTTGCGACCCGTGGCTTTACCTTGATTGAGCTGTTGGTCGTCCTGGTCATCATCGGTCTGCTGGTGGCGGTGGCGGCCCCGACTTACCAATCGCATGTGCAAAGAGCCCAGCGGGCCCAGGCGGCTGCAGCCCTGCTGCAGGCCCAGCAGTTCATGGAAAGGCTCTACAGCGTGCAGGGCACTTATCGGGGCGCCAGCGGTTCCCTGCCCGAGTTGCCCGCGGCGCTGCAGGCGGTAGCGTCCGAAGGGCGGGAGATTTATCGTCTGAAGATCGACCGGGCCGACGCCACTGGCTATCGGCTGCGCGCCGAGCCCCAGGGGACTGCAAGGCAAGACCCCTGCGGCGATTTGACGCTCGACCACACCAGCCTGAAGGGCCGCACCGGATCGGGGCCCAGCGTGCAGGAGTGCTGGCGATAGGCCAGGCCAAGCCCCTTAACGCCGGACCTCGTCGACCAGGTTCTTGAAGTCCTCCAGATCCTCGAAGCTGCGGTAGACGCTGGCAAAGCGAACATAGGCTACCTTATCGAGTTTCTTGAGTTCGCGCATCACCCACTCGCCCAGCCGGCTCGAGGGGACTTCCCGAGCCCCCAGATTGAGCAGCTTTTCCTCAATGCGCTCGATGGCCGCGTCGACCTGCTCGGTGCTCACGGGTCGCTTGCGCAGGGCCAGGCTCATTGAATCTTCAATCTTGCTGCGTCGGTACTCGATGCGGCGACCGTCTTTCTTGACGATCGAAGGAAAACTCACATCGGGCCGCTCGTAGGTGGTGAAACGCTTATCGCAGGCGCCGCACTGTCGGCGTCTGCGGATCACGTCCGCGTCCTCTGAGACCCGGGTCTCCACCACCTGAGTCTCCAGATGACCGCAGAACGGACATTTCATGATGGGTAAGGCGCAGCGCCCGACGCTCAGCCGTAGACCGGAAAACGGGCGGTCAAGGCATTGACCTTGGCCCGGACCGCCTCGATATGGGCCGCGTCGCGAGGACGGTCCAGCACATCGGCGATCAGGTTGGCGGTCAGGCGCGCTTCCTCGTCCTTGAAGCCGCGGGTGGTCATGGCGGGGGTGCCAATGCGCACGCCGCTGGTGACCATGGGCTTTTCCGGATCGTTCGGAATGGCGTTTTTGTTGATGGTCATGTGTGCCTGGCCCAGGACCGCTTCGGCTTCCTTGCCGGTGATGCCCTTGGCGCGCAGGTCGACCAGCATCACATGGCTCTCGGTGCGCCCGCTGACGATGCGCAGGCCGCGCTGGGTCAGCGTTTCGGCCATGACCTGGGCGTTGCGAATCACCTGCTGCTGGTAAGCCTTGAACTGCGGGCTCAGGGCTTCCTTAAAGGCCACGGCCTTGGCGGCGATCACATGCATCAGCGGCCCCCCGGGCAGCCGGGGGCAGATGGCGCTGTTGATCGCCTTCTCGTGCGCGGCTTTCATCAGGGTGATTCCGCCCCCGGGCCCGGG
>CAZATV010000051.1:0-20270 GCA_964488145.1 uncultured Polaromonas sp. | reverse complement strand
CGATGCCAGCGAGCCCGACAATCTGGCCAAAACCAGTGCCGCGCTCCAGCTGAACTACGTGGTCATCACCAGCGTCGACCGGGACGATCTGCGCGATGGGGGAGCGGCCCACTTTGTCCAATGCATACGCAAGACCCGCGAGCTCTCGCCCGGTACGCAGATCGAAGTGCTGGTGCCCGACTTTCGTGGCCGCGACGACCGCGCCCTTGAAATCCTCAAGGCGGCACCGCCCGATGTGATGAATCACAACCTGGAGACGGTGCCGCGTCTGTACAAACAGGCGCGTCCGGGCTCGGACTACGCGTTCTCGCTGAACCTGCTGAAAAAATTCAAGTCGCTATTCCCGAACGTCCCCACCAAGAGCGGCCTGATGGTCGGTCTGGGCGAAACCGACGAAGAAATTCTGGAGGTGATGCGTGACATGCGCTCCCACCAGATCGACATGCTCACCATCGGCCAGTACCTCGCCCCCAGCAGCAGCCATCTACCGGTTCGCCGGTATGTGCATCCGGACACCTTCAAGATGTTTGAGGCAAAGGCCTACGAGATGGGGTTTTCACACGCCGCTGTCGGGGCCATGGTGCGTTCAAGTTACCACGCCGACCAGCAGGCTCACGCGGCCTCTCTTGGGTCTAGGTGAGTCCTCAGGGCGACGGGACGCCGGCTCTGGCGACCCGTCGCGACTCAGGAATACGCCCGCTTCATGCGGACGATCCAATCCTGGAAGGCCAGCATCTGCTCGCGCATGATCTTGAGGGTAGCCTCATCGGTCAACTTGCCTGAAGCATCGAACTTGGTATGCGCGTTATTGATGAACACCTCGGGCTTGCCCAGGGCAAGCACACTCAGGGATGCCAGGCTGCGACGCAGGTCATATTGAACCCGCGCCCCGCCCAAGGGGCCGGTGGTGGCCGAAAGCATGGCGACCGGCTTTTGATAGAAAGGCTGCTGCCCGGCCGGGAAACGGGAAACCCAGTCGATCATGTTCTTCAGCGGAGCGGGAATGGTCCAGTTGAATTCGGGAGTGGCCAACAAGATGCCGTCGGCAGCGGCCATGGCATCACGTATGCGCTGCGCGGATGCGGGCATGCTGGTTTCGTGGAGATCGCTGTTGTAGAGAGGCAAGTCATGGAGGGGAACAATCTCCAGGCTCATGCCCTCAGGCATCAAGGTGCCGGCCAATTCAAGGGCCGACAGGTTATAGGATTTGGCGCGCAAGCTGCCGCAAAAACCGACGATCTTCAGTTGGGTCATGATTCGTTCCCTTGCAAGTTCAGGGGAGTCTGCGGCCAGCCGCCTCCCCGAAGAAAAGGGGAAAAGTATAGGTGGGTTTCAATTGTCAGGTCTGATCCTCTGGCCCGTGAGAGGGATCGGGCCTGAGAGGCCAAGGGCCGACCGCGGCCAGCCGCCCCTCGGCATCAGCGACAGGCTAAGACCGGTCGCTCTTGAGTGCACGCGCCGGATCGTCGCTGGCGATCACCTGCTCGGCCCAGGCTTTCAGCTTGCCCGCATCGGTGCGCAGGATCTGCTGCTTGACCGCCAGGATCTGCGAGGGGTGCATGGAGAAGGATCGCAGACCGAGCCCGAGCAGAAGGCGGGTCAGCGTCACATCGCCGGCCATCTCACCGCAGACGCTAACGGGCTTACCCTGCGCTCGGCACTCGGCAAGGGTGTCGGCCAGCAAGCGCAAAACGGCCGGGTGCAAGGGATCGTAGAGATGAGCCACCGCCTCATCGGCTCGATCTATGGCCAGCGTGTACTGAATCAGATCATTGGTTCCGACCGAAAGGAAGTCGAAATACCGCAAGAAAGTCTTGACGGTTAGCGCAGCGGCCGGCACCTCGATCATGGCTCCGAGCTTGACCGGTCCATAGGCCTGCCCTCGGTTGTCGAGCTGCGCTCGCGCATGGTCCACCAGTGACAGCGTCTGTCGTATTTCCCGCGCATGGGCGAGCATCGGCACCAGCAGATGGACCTGACCATGGGCCGCCGCTCGCAAAATGGCTCGCAGCTGAGTCAAAAACATCGGCGGGTCGGCCAAGCTCCAACGGATAGCCCGAAGACCCAAGGCGGGATTGAGATGGTCATCCTGCCGACTGCCTCTGTCCAAGGGCTTGTCTGCGCCGATATCGACGGTGCGGATGGTCACCGGCAGCCCCTGCATGCCCTCAATCGCTCGCACATAGGCCTGGTACTGCTCCTGCTCATCGGGCAACTGCCCGCCGCGCCCCATAAAAAGGAACTCGCTGCGAAAGAGCCCCACACCGACGGCACCGGCCTGCACTGCTGTCGCAGTGTCCTCGGGCATCTCGATATTGGCCATTAGTTCGACCTTCTGACCGTCGAGCGTGACGGCTGGCGTGTGGCGCAAGCGACTCAGGCGCTCGCGCTCAAGTTCACCCTCGCGCTGCTTGAAGCCATATTCGGCCAGGATGATTGGCGAGGGGTCGACGATGAGTACTCCGGCATCGCCATCAATGATGACCCAGTCGTCCTGGGCAATCAGGCTGCTGGCGCTACGCGCGCCCACCACCGCCGGAATGTCCATGCTGCGGGCCACGATGGCAGTATGCGAGGTGCGCCCGCCGACGTCGGTGGCAAAACCGACAAACAGGCTCTGCTTGAACTGCAGCATGTCGGCCGGCGAGAGATCATGGGCCACCAGCACCAAAGGCACGTCCATCGAGTCGCCTAACAGCTCGCCCTGCGTGCGGCGCTTCGACGCTACCGGCGGCCGGACCGGCGATGCCGCGCCCTTGAGATGGCGCAGGACCCGCTCAACCACCTGCTCCAGATCGGCTTTTCGCTCGCGCAGATAGGGGTCCTCCATTTCGTCGAACTGCCGCGCCAGCGCCTCGTATTGCGTGGTGATCGCCCACTCGGCGTTGTAATGGCGCTCGGCAATCCAATGCTTGACGCCTGCCGATAACTGCTCGTCCTGCAGCAGCATCAGGTGCACATCCAGCAGAGCCGCCAACTCTGGCGGCGCATCCTTGGGCAGTTCCCGCTGTACACGCGAGATCTCTTCAGACACTGCATCACGGGCCGCGCGTATGCGCTGAACCTCTGACTCGACCTGAGTCGGATCAATGAAATAGTGGGCAACATCCGCGCGGCTGGAGGCCACCAGCACCGCACGCCCGATGGCAATGCCGCGCGAGACCGCCAGACCGTGGATGGAAAAGCTCATTCACCCTCGCCAAATTTGTCGTTGAACAAGGCCAACAGGGCGTCCATGGCCTCTTGCTCGCGTTCGCCGTTCGTTTCGATTTCAACCGTGCTGCCCAAGCCAGCGGCCAGCATCATGACGCCCATGATGCTCTTGGCATTGACTCGGCGTTCGCCCCGGCTCATCCAAACTTCACAGGGAAAGCCGCCGGCGAGCTTGGTGAGCTTGGCGGAAGCGCGGGCATGCAGGCCCAGCTTATTGCTGATGGTCACGCTGTTCTTGATCATGATGACGACGGGTCTGGTTTTGAGGAGCGGTAATGGCCACCTGCATCACGCCCTGACTGGCGCCCGCCAGAGCCCGGGCGACCAAGGCGTCGAGAGAGTCGTGGCGATAGGACAGCGCGCGCATGAGCATGGACAGGTTCAGCCCAGCCACCAACTTGCTATGGACGCCATCGACGAGCTTTTGGGCGACGTTGCAGGGCGTGGCACCAAAAATGTCAGTCACCACCAGGCAGGTCTGGCAACCGAGTTGCTGCATGACGATGCGCGCTTGCGCCAGCGTCTCTTCCGGCGGCACATTGGGTTGCACATCAATGGCCGCAAAGCAGCGCGGTGGCGCACCGAAGACATGCGTCATGCATTGACCCATAGCCGAGGCCAGGGGCGCATGAGCAATGACCAAAATGCCATTCATGGCTGGGAATTATCGACCCTGGCGTAGAGATAAAAGGCAAACGCAGCCAGGCAGCAACACAGGTAAACGGTGAAGGCACCTCGAAAGCTGGCCTCCACTGACCACCCGATGGCCATTAACGCATCCACCAACAGCCCGATGCCCCACTGTATGGCAAAGATGCCCATAAAGCAGACCAGGTTGTAGGCGGTCAGCGCTCGACCGGCCAGTGAGGGGGGGAAAGTCATGCTGAGAGACGGCTGAGCCAGGGAAACCACGCTGCCAAAGACAATGAACAGCGCCCAGAAGGGCCAATCGGCCCGACTGCCCAGGAAAGTGTTCACGGCCAGCGCCACCAGCATGAGAGGAATGCCCAGGCTGAGCAAGCGCTCCACACTCCAGCCCCGACGGGTCAGACCCGGCATGGCCAGACCCCAAATTGAAAAGGCCAACAGGGATGCGATGTTGATGGAGAACAATCCGGCAGCCGCCTGAAAGGGGCTCAGCCCGACCACGCGGGTGAGCCAGGGTCCGAGCCACAGCGTCTGCAAGCCTATGAGCCCGCCGTTGATGAAAAACGAAAACGGCAACAGGCGCCTGAAGGCCGGGCTGCGCCAGACCTGCGTGTAGCCGACCGGCCCGCCCGGCTCGGGCTCATGCGGCACATGGGCCGGGACCAGACGGGCCAACAGCACCATCGTGAGCAGCAGCAACAAAGCCAGAACCCAGAACATGGGCCGCCAGCCCATGACAGGCAGCAGCCACTGAACCGGCAAGGTAGCAGCCACCATACCCAGCGAGCCCATCATCAGGATCCAGGAATTGGCACGGAGCATGTGGCCGGGCTCATACCAGCGCCGAAAGCCGGTCAGAGGAGCCATCAGGCAGGCACTCACACCGACCCCCAGCAACACACGGGCGGCCAGCAGACCGGCAAAGTCAGTCGCGACCGAAAAAGCCAGACAGGCGATCACCGCAATGGCCAGAAAACCGATCGACACCCTGCGGGGTCCATAACGATCAAGCCAGGTTCCCAGCAACAACTGAGTGCTGGCAAAACCAAGGAAAAAGCCGCCTCCCAGGAGACCCAGATCGGCCGCTTGCAGACCAAACTCCTGGGTCAAAGCCGGCGACAGGGTGGCGATGACGGTACGCACCACAGCCGAGAGGAAATAGCCCAGGGCAAAGGCCAGAAATACCAGCACCGCCGAACGGCCGGCCAGACGATCCGGGACAGATGATGGCGTCGAATACAACATATTCACAGCAGTTTGATACTCGCAAAAAAGGTCTCTGCCGCTTCAGGCGATACGCGGGTTGCGTAAATCGTCGCCTGAAAGACTCGACTGCCACGAGCAAAGAACAAGGCCTGGCCTTCGACCGCCCGCCCATCCGGGTGCGACCCCAGCGCTGTCAGCAGCACAGGGGCCGGTTGAAGATCAGCCCCCATCACCAAGGCGGCGCGTTGTTGCGGTTGCGCCGCACGCATGTGGGACAGGGTCAAGGCCTGCCATTGCCCAAGCACCTCGGCGGCCCGCGAGGCATCACCCAGGTCGGCCACCGAAAGCACAAACACGGCACCGGCGGCCTCGCAGCCCATCATCACCAGCTGCGTCGATGGCCCGCCCAGGGGCACCGCCTTGCTGGCTCGATCGGGCTTACAGGGCAGGAGCGCGCTCAAACCCCCGGCCTCGGCGCGCACCTCGCGCCAATTGAGCGCGGGACTGCAGGCCAACAACAAACCAGATAGACAAAGCCCGGACCAGCGGCGTAGAACACAGTTCACGGGGAGGACTGTACAGGCATTCCCGCGCAGAGGCCGCCGCGGGACAACAGATCAGCAGCTGCGCCACAATGAGGCCATGAATTCCCTGCAAGGCATACGCGTCCTCGACCTGTCCCGCGTGCTCGCTGGTCCCTGGTGCACTCAGAATCTGGCCGATCTGGGGGCCGATGTGATCAAGATCGAGCGACCCGTCCAGGGTGACGACACGCGCGGCTGGGGCCCGCCCTTCCTGCATGACGATGCGGGGCAGGAGACGCGGGAGGCAGCCTACTACCTCGGCGCCAACCGTAACAAGCGCTCGGTCACCTGCGATATTGCCCAGGACTCGGGCCAGGCCCTCATCCGTGATTTGGTGCACCACTGCGATGTGTTTGTGGAGAACTTCAAGGTCGGCGACATGGCGCGCTACGGCCTGGACCCAGCGAGCTTGCTGGCCCTGAACCCCAAGTTGGTGTACTGCTCAATCACCGGCTTCGGTCAGACCGGCCCCTACGCCGAGCGGGCGGGCTACGACTACGCCATTCAGGGCATGGGCGGCCTGATGAGCATCACCGGCGAGCGCGATGACCTCGGCGGCGGACCGCAAAAGGTGGGGGTGGCTGTGGCCGATCTGATGACCGGCATGTACGCCACCGTGGCGATCCTGGCAGCCCTCAGGCATGCCGAACGTACGGGGGAGGGTCAGCATATCGACATGGCCCTGCTCGACACCCAGGTGGCCATGCTGGCCAACCTGGGTGCCAACTACCTGGTCAGCGGCAAGGTTCCGGGTCGGGCGGGCAATGCACATCAGAACATCGTGCCCTATCAGGTCTTCGAGGTCGCGCCAGCGGCCGATGGCAGTCGCGACCACCTGATCCTGGCCGTGGGCAATGACAGCCAGTACGCCAAATTCTGCGAAGTCGCTGGTCGCCCCGAGCTGGCGCAAGACCCACGCTTTTCAACGAACCGCCAGCGCGTGCTGCATCGCCAGGAACTGGTGCCCGTGCTCGAAACCGTCATGAAAACGCGCAGCAAGGCCGACTGGCTGTCAGCCTTGGAAAAGGCCAAGGTACCCTGCGGAGCGATCAACAATCTGGCCGAAGTTTTCGCCGACCCGCAGGTAGAAAGCCGCCGCATGGTCAGCCGCTGGCAACATCCCCACCGCCGCGATCTGCGCCTGGTCTCCAGCCCGATGAAGCTGGGGCTCACGCCGGTGCGCGATGCGGCGCGAGACGGCCTGCCGCCCCCGCTGCTGGGCCAGCACACCGAGGAGGTGCTCCGGTCGGTACTGGCCTACGACGACGCTCGACTGGCTGAGCTTAAAAGTCAACAGGTCATCTGAAACCTGACCGTGCAGCCGGCAAGCCCGATCGGTACACTCGTTTCATGTTCGATCCTTCAAGTGCAAACGCCTCGCGCCGGGGCCTGATCGGAGCCGCCCTGGGTTGGGCCGTCTTGGGCAGCGCATGCTCATCGGGTAAGGCGGCGCCCGAAACTCGCTTCGTCCTGCTGGACGGCAGCCAAACCAGCACGCAGGCCCTCAGAGGTAAAGTTTTCCTCATCAACTTCTGGGCCACCAGTTGTATCAGCTGTGTGGCTGAAATGCCCAAACTCGTACAGACCTATCAGCAATTCCACGCTCGCGGCTTTGAAACGCTGGCAGTGGCCATGAGCTACGACCCACCCGCCTATGTGGTCAATTTCAGCCAAAGCCGTCAATTGCCCTTTATGGTGGCGATCGACAACACCGGCGCTGTGGCCAAGGCCTGGGGCGATGTCCGCATCACACCCACCACCTATCTGGTCAACAAGCGCGGCGAGATCGTCAAGCAGTACGTGGGTGAGCCCGATTTTGCCGACCTGCACAAGCTGATCGACAAACTGCTGACCCAGGCCTGAGCTACCGCTGTCCAGGCCTCAGGGTCGGACCTACTGAGCGCGGTAGGCGTCGTGGCAGGCCTTGCAGCTACCGGCTGTTGCACCAAAGGCGGCCTTGATCGCCTCCAGATTGCCCGTCTTGGCCGCTGCCGCCAACTTGGCCGTCTCGGCCATGGTTTTTTCACCCGCTTCGCGGAACTTGGCTTGCTCAGTCCAAATTTCGGCTTTGGCCTTGGTGGGGGCGCCCTTGTCGGTCCCCGGCCCGAATCCAGCCCAGGGCAGCTTGGCCATATTGGCCACCACTTCGGCGTTTTCGGCGGCAACCTTGGCATCGAAGGGGATGCGTCCGTTGGCCATGGCGCCTACTCGCTGAAAATGCTGGCCCATAATGAAAAGAGCGCTCTGCCGGTAACGGATCGAATCCTCCGGCTTGGCAAACTGGGCTTGCGCAGGCAAGCTGGCACACAGCAGCAGGGCCACCGAGGCAAGAGAGGCGAAAGTTTTCATCGGATCATCCTTCAAGGAAAAAGAAATACGCGGCCCCCAGGACCGGACGGCGTTCAGTCTAACCACCGAAGTTTTTTCCTGTAATCTATTCGCTGATCCCGACAAGATCGCCGGGGTTTGAGTCCGAGCGCTCCAAAGAAGAAACTCATCCAGACATCCGCATGAATCTTTACGCCAGCCACCTGCATCGCACGCGGATCTGGGACCTGCCCACTCGGCTTTTTCACTGGGCACTGGTGGTCTGTGTGGTTGGGTTGTTGATCACCGGCAATGTGGGCGGCTCAGCCATGCTCTGGCATTTCCGCTTCGGCCAGGCGGTGCTTACTCTGCTGGTCTGGCGCCTCCTCTGGGGCGTTGTCGGCGGACGCTGGTCGCGATTTGCGCACTTTCAGCTGCACCCACGCGACGCACTGGACGAGCTGCGCGGCCGCGGCGACGAAGGCCTGCACACCGGGCATGGACCGCTGGGCTCGCTGGCGGTGCTGGCCTTTCTGCTGGTCCTGGTGGCCCAGGTTGCTAGCGGCCTGCTCAGCGACGATGAGATCGCCTTTGCGGGCCCTCTCACGCACTTGGTCTCCGCCAGCACGGTCAGCCAAGCTACCGGGTACCACACGCAGATCGGCAAACTGCTACTGATCGGGCTGGTGCTGCTGCACTTGCTGGCCATCGTCTGGCATACCTTCAAAGGTCGGCCTCTGGTCGGCGCGATGCTGCACGGCGACAAGCCGCTGGAGCAACCCATGCCGGCAACTCGGGACGACGGTTTCACCCGATCGCTCGCCCTCATCCTGCTGGGCGTTTGCTATGCGCTGAGCACCTGGATGTTCAGTCTGGCCCCGCAGCTGGGCTGATTTCAAAAGCCGGACCCTCTATGCCAACGCCCGGCCGATCCCGACTGCGTCCCGAGGTGAGCTTCATCGTACCCAGCAGCCTAGAGGAGCTGGCGGCAGCGCGAGAAATCTTCCAGGAGTATGCCCAGGGACTGGGCGTCGACCTGTGCTTTCAGGGCTTCGAGACTGAGCTGGCCGAACTGCCCGGGGTGTACGCCCCGCCCGGAGGCGCGTTGATGCTGGCCAGGGTCGACGATCAGGTTGCCGCCTGCTGCGCTTTGCGCCGACTCGACACCGTCGACTATCCCAACGCCGCCGAGCTCAAGCGTTTGTATGTTCGCAAGCCCTTCCGGCGCTTCGGATTGGGCCGGCAGCTGGCAGAGCTGATGCTTGACGCCGCACGTGCGGCCGGCTATCACTGCGTGCTGCTCGACACCCTCGACGATATGGAGGCAGCCCGACAGCTCTATACCGAATTGGGCTTCAAGGAAATCGCGCCCTACTATCACAACCCGATACCGGGCAGCCACTACCTGAAGGTTGATCTTTGATCGACAAGCTGACTGACTCCTTCTTTTCAATAGGTCGAACGCCCCCCGGAAAGATCAAACACCGCACCTGTTGAAAATGAGCACTCTTCAGAAGACAACCAGGCGACCATTGCGGCCACCTCCTCGGGCAGACCAAACCGACCCAGTGGGATCTTGCTCAGCATGAACTGAATATGTTCGGGCGTCATTTGATCAAAGATGGGCGTCTTTACAGCGGCTGGTGTAACGCAGTTGACGCGCACACCTGTGTCCGCAAGTTCCTTACCCAAGGACTTTGTCAGTCCGATGACCGCGGCTTTGCTGGCGCTGTAGGCGCTGGCATTCGGATTGCCCTCTTTGCCGGCCACAGAGGCAATGTTGATGATGCGGCCGTAATTGCGCTCACGCATGTACGCTGAAAACTGACGGCAGCAATAGAAGAGGCCGTGAACATTGACATCGAAGACCTGATGCCAAGCATGAGCCGGGTAGTCCCACAACTTGGTATTGGGCCCCGTTATTCCAGCGCTATTGACAAGGATATCAACTGGCGCCAGTGCAATGGCCCTTTGGGTAGCATCTAGAACTTGCTCATAACGGGTCACATCTACCACGATGAAGGCGACCGTCGAGTCACCGTGCGAATGCATGAGCTGCTTAGAAGCCGAAGTTACAGACTCCTCATCACGGTCCCAAAGTGTGACCCGCGCACCCGACGCGAGCATGCGCTGAGCGATCGCATATCCGAGACCTGTGGCGCCGCCAGTGACCACGGCATGGCGGCCTTTGAGATCGAGCAAATTCATTTTCTCTCCAAAAACGTTTCAGTCAGAGTAAGCCGAGACGGCACCACTGTCATCAGACGGGGGGCGTAAGGGGTCGTGAATCGCTTGCCATTGAGGCCACCAAGCTTCGATGGCAAGCGACAAGGTCTTGGGATCACGGGCAGAAGGCAGGCGTCGTGGGCCCGGCTTGAACCCCAATGCCCGTGCCGTCATCGCGCGGCCCACATCGACCACGGTATCGAGGTCTTGCATAGCGAAGTCAACATAAGCTGCAATTCGTCCGTAGGCTTCGATGGCATCATCTTTTCGACCCGCAGCCCAGGCCTCCAAAATAGGCCGAAGGGCTGATGCCATTTCAGTGCCGGGGATCACGCCAACCGCGCCGATCCTGAGATAGTCAATCAAATTTTGTCCGTGCCGCCCCACCAGGAGATTGATTGGCTCGTCCAGCGCAGACAAATGTGCCGCGAGCTCGATGCTGTTGTACTCGGCTTTGAGAAACTGCAGGCTACCGGACAGACCTTCAATACCCTTGATCGCGTCCGCAGTGAATGTGGTGTCAATTAGTCCAGGAGCCAGCTGAAGGCCGAGGTCCACATGCTTGATCAAGGCCGGCTCCGCCACAAGAGCGCGAAGCTGGCCGATCGATCGTGCCGCGTTCTGGCCGATCTGAAAAATTAAACTCAGCCGGTCACGAAATTCAACAGCGCATCGGACCAGTTCCTCAACAGCGTCATCCTGTCGAACAGTGACTAGCAATGCATCATTCGGAGCCACTATTGAGCTGGTGTGGGCTAGGAGAGACCTTCGCTCTGCGGGGGAAAGTGCACCCCCTTCAGACGCCAGACCAAACAGAGTGATGCCGGTCGAACCCCCTTGCCGAATCCATGCGATCTGCCTCTCGTGCGCCTCTAAATCAATGGCTCCCGCAGCATCAAAGTAGCTGTAAAGAACAGGGAACACTCCAGCGAGCATGGGCTACCAGTCCAAAGGCGTGCCATCGCGGCCGTACTCAACCAATCTGGGGACTCGGCTCTCATCAAAGGACAAGCTGCTTTCGCGCACGCTCACACCTATACCGGCAGCGGTCGGCAAGGCAAAACTACCGCTCTCATCCATGGCTGGGGCCTGCCCCTCGAACACCTTGTCGGTCATCGCGCTAGGCCTGAACTCCAGCGCACCAAATGTTTGCGCGATCGCAGCGCAGTGCATGGATGCAAAAGTATGCAGTAGGGCGTTGGGGCTGTGCGGGCCGAAAGCGACGTGGTGGGCCTCCGCCATATCGGCCAGAACCCTCATCTCCGACAGGCCACCCGCATTACCCACATCAGGCTGGATGATGTCGACCCAGCCACGGTTCAAGACTTGTTTGAACTGCCAGCGGGTGAAAAGGCGCTCACCCAGAGCGATGGGTACCTGAAAATGCCGCCTGATTCGAGACAAGGCCTCCATGTCTTCGCTGGCTACAGGCTCTTCAATCCAAAGCGGTCGAAGGTTCCGTATCGCATGCTCAATGGCAATCACGGTCTGCGGCATTGTGCGTCCGTGTAGATCAATAGCGAAATCTCGTGATGTGCCGATGACCTGCCTGACGGCAGCACAGCAGTCATGGACTCTCGAAACCAGCTCTGTGGGCGGGAGGGCGAGCAACGGGGGAAGCGGATAGAACTTGACGATTTGAAAGCCAGCCCGTACTGCCGCACTTGCCCGACGCATCAACTCATCGGGGTCTGTTGAGAGGCCGCAGTTGGCATAAGTCTGGATGCGGTCGCGCACAGCGCCACCAAGCAGTGCATGAACCGGTCGATCCGCGACTTTCCCAGCAATATCCCAAAGTGCAATGTCAATGCCGGACAAAGCCGATGTTTCCACCGCGCCGCCGCGCCAGTAACTGTGCCTGTAGACCGTCTCCCATACCCTTCTAATGGACTGAACCGGCATATCCAGGATCAAGCGCGCCGCATCTTTAATAGCACCAGCCACTGCATAAGGCTTACCGGGCAGAGTGCACTCGCCCCAACCAATGACTGCGGGATCTGAAGTCCTCACTTCAACAAAGACCAGATCAGAAAATTCGCCAGAATGAAGATGGGCCTTGACCTGCGTAATGCGCATGGTGTACTCCGACTACCAATCCACCAGCGATCCGTCTGGATCTACGGCCGAATTCGTGAGCAAGGGCTCGTGGCGGCCCTGCATCCGTGCTGCAAAGTTCTCGTCGACGGTGATCCCCAGACCCACACAGGGCTTGAGTGTCCAAAAGCCGCCCTCAAAATGAATGGGGGTTTCGATGAAATCCTTGGCCGCGCTGAAGTGCGCGCTCATTTCCTCTTGAACTAGAAAATTGTCAGTCGCAAGCGCAAAATGCAAGCCTGCGCTGCTGGCGATCACGCCCAAAGGATTGTGAGGGGCGATCGATATGTTGAAGCCCGCAGCCAAGGTGGCGATACGAGAGGCGGCTAACAGCCCTCCACAGTGGGCAATATCAGGCTGGAAGACGGCGACCGCGCGTTCGCACGCAAGGTCTACGAAATCCCTCATCTCAACCAAGCGCTCACCGGTTGCCAATCGGACATCGAATTTGCGTGCAAGGCTGGCCAATGTTGTTGCTGGCGCTGGCCGAAGCAGCTCTTCGACGAACAGCAGGTCGCGTCCGGAAAGAAAGGAAAGCAGTGACTCGGCTGAACCCACAGATCCACATCGACCGTGTACATCGAGGGCCACATCAATGCGCCCGCGGCACGACTCCAGAATCTCATCCATCATGCTGAAATAGGCCGCGCGCCGCTCAGCAAAGACATGCTGGTTATGAAAGGGGAAGTTGACTACTTTGACGGCATGGTAGCCGCGCGCAACAATTTTCTCGAGCGATTCGAGGGCCTCCGCAGTCATCGATTTTTCGTAGACATGCTCCGAGTTCCCAAAGCCCAGATGCGTATAGACCGGAACCCTGTCGCGAACAGCGCCGCCAAGCAAATCGACAACCGGTCGCCCTACCGACTTACCGAAGATATCCCAGCAAGCCATCTCGATGCCGCTGAGCGCCGACATGCCGATGACACCCGGGTCCCAGTAGTGCCGCTTGACCAGCTTTCGCATGAGGTGGCGTATGCGAAGCGGATCCTCCCCGACACATAGCTCTTTCAACTCCAGAACAGCAGCCCCGACCGAGCGGGCCTTCCATTCAACCGTGGCTTCACCCCAGCCGAATAGTCCGGGTTCCGACGTCTCTACTTTGACCAGAATCCAGGTTCGAAAGTCCACCGGAATGGAGAAAACCTTGATGTCACGAATCTCCACAGCAATGTCCTTAAGTCCTGGATTGAATCCGAAGCGCCATCTGGAGATTTAGCAATCACCACACTGGGAGATTGGTCAAGGGAGAACCGATCCAGCGGCGGCTGATCTGATCAAGCTCCCCGGTGATCTTCATGAACGCGATGAACTGGTTCATCCACTGCAAGACATCGATTTCCCCCCTGCGCACACCAATGCCATAGGGCGACTGTCTGACTGTGAACTTGACTTCCAGCTTTGCCGCTGCGTTGCGCTTCATGAATTCGGCCGCCCAATGGCTTGCCGTGACGATGGCATCGACCTGCCCGGCCAGCAAGGCTTGGCCCACGGTAGCGTCATCGTCAAACCGGACAACCGTAGCTCCCTTTGGCGCGATAGGCGTAAAAGACGAATCCTGAATACCGCCGCGTACAACACCGATTCGTTTACCAGCTGTGTCTGCTGCTTTGGTGAATTTGTTGGCCGACCTCGAAACGAAGACGACGTCCACGCTGCCGTAGGGCATGCTGAACCAAACCTGATTGGCCCGCTCGGGACTCATTCCGAGGGTGGCCACAACGATATCTACCTGATTCGTGAGCAGGGCCGGAATTCGGGTGGGACCTGCCACCTGAACGAACTCCACCTGGACGCCCAGCGCCTTGCCGATCGCTCTGGCCACATCGGCGTCATAGCCGGCCGGCTCGCGCTTTTCATCCAGCAGTCCGTAGGGGGGAATGGTTTGATCCATTCCGATCACGATTTTTCCCCGCTTCTGAATCGCGTCGATGGTCTGAGCATAAGCGCCCGTGGCCAGCAGCGAGGATGCCACTAGCAAGCCCGCGAATACTTTAAAAATTGACCTCATCTTGTCGTCCTTTCAGTTCTAGTTCATCCCGAGAAATTGCGCCAATTCATCCGTCCTCGGCTGACGAATGAGTTCATGAGCAGGCCCCTGCTCGTGAATCTTTCCCTTGTGCATAAATACAATTTGATCTGCCACGGTTTGGGCAAACCGAATGTCATGCGTGACCAGTAGCATCGTGTTCCCGCGTTTAGCCAACGCGCGCAGGACACCAACAACTTCCTCGACGAGTTCGGGGTCAAGGGCGGAGGTCACTTCATCAAGCAACAGAATCTTGGGTTCAAGCGCCAGTGCACGGGCTATCGCCACCCGCTGCTGCTGTCCCCCCGATAAGCGGGCGGGGTAGGCGTCTTTCTTCTCCCAAAGGCCTACGGTTTCCAGCGCCCTTCGACCTCTTTCAGCCACGACCTGCGGACTCAAGCGCTGCACTTTGCGCAGAGCGATCGTTACATTGGAAAGTGCGGTGAGATGAGGAAAAAGATTGAAATGCTGAAATACGATGCCGATGTTCGCGAAGTACCCCTGGTCTGCTGATTGATTGGCTCTTAAGGCCCGGTCCCCACAGGTCAACTGTCCCGCCTCAAAAACCTCGAGCCCTCCAATGCAGCGCAGGAGCGTGCTTTTGCCCGATCCGGAGCGACCCAGCACCGCGACGACGCTGCCCTCTTCAATATCCATCTCCAGACCATCGATGACTTTATTGCCCCCATAGGACTTTGAGAGTTGTCGGACGCTAACGAGTGGCATGCTGTGCCTTCTCCAAATGACGGGACAAGAGGGACATCGGCCAGCACATTGCAAAGTACATGGCTGCAATAAGGCCGTAGACCACCATGGGCTGAAATGAGAGGTTCGCAATCACCATGCCCGACTTCGTCAACTCGACGACGCCGATGATGGCCGCGAGGGAGGTCACTTTCATCAGTGAGACCAGAAACCCCACCGTGGCCGGCAAGGCAATCCATATCGCCTGCGGCGCTATGAGAAGCAACAAGGTCTGCGTTCTGCCAAACCCGAGGCTTTTGGCGGCCTCCCACTGAGGCCGCGGTACCGCCTCAATGGCACCCCGCCAAATTTCTCCGAGGAATCCTGCAGCGTAAAGGGAGAGGGCGATGGTTGCCGATAAGAAGGGCGTTAGACGTACGCCCATGGTGGCCACGCCATAGTGAACAATGAAGAGCAGCAAAAGTGCCGGGGTACCCTGAACAATCAGAATGAAGAGGCGGCTAGCCTGTCGGGGCAGGACCCCCCGAGCCGTTCGCATGACCGCTACCAGCAAGCCAAGCAGAGACCCGATGAGGGCCGGGCCCAGGAACAACAGCAAGGTGATTCCAGCGCTGAAGGCAAGAGAGGGCAGGTACTTGACGAGAACTTCCATCGAGCGCTACTCCCACCGATGAAAAGTCATACGCCAGATCCCCGCAAACATCATTCGACAAAGAATGGTGATGGCGAGGTACAAGCCTGCAGTGACGATGTAGACCTCGAAGCTTCGAAAATTCAAGGACTGAACGTAGTTGGCAACCGCCGTCAGGTCTTCAGCTGAAATCGCTGACACCACCGAGGACCCGAGCAGGAGCAGGCTAAATTGACTTGTTAGCGAGGGGTAGGTGTTGCGCATAGCCTGCGGCGCCACGACCAGACGAAAGCTCTGAAACTTGGTAAAGCCCAACGATCGGGCCGAATCGAGCTGTGTTCTTGAAATCGCTTGGATGCCACCGCGCAGTATTTCCACGGTGTAGCCGGTGAAGTTCATCACCATCGTGAGCAGTGCGGCCTGGTTGGCACTCATCTGAATCCCGACAGTGGGCAGAGAAAAGTAGATGAACAGCAGCTGGACTAAAAAGGGCGTGTTACGGATGACTTCCACATACGCTCTGACGAGCACTGCCACCGGTTTAAAGCCGGACATCAGACCGTAAACGCCCAAAAGGGACGCGATCAACCCGATGGCCGAGGCCTGGAGGGTCAGGAAAATCGTCAGCATGGCGCCCTGCAGGAGAGCATCCCAGTGGGGCCACACATGCCAAAACTGCAGGCCGAAACTAGACATCAGCCTTCTCGAAGTACTCGGGGTATTGGGAGATGAGAGTCTTTGCAACCCTATCCACCCTATCCATGTGGCGATTCATCTCGCGCTCAGCAGCCCGCGAATCTTCATCGATCAGCGCCTGAGCAATGGCGGTGTGGTCGGCCAGAATCTCGTCTAGGTCCGCGGGTCTGTGCAGGCTGAGATTACGCAATCGATCGACGAACATCCGCACATCACGAATGATCGTTCTGCACATCGCATTGCCTGCAATCGTGTGGATGGCCGCATGGAAATCCCCATCCAGCCGACTGAACACCTTTGCGTTTTGCTTGGAGTGATCCAGTTTTTGCTGCTCAATCAGAAAGACGAGTTCTTTTTTTTGGCTCGCGTTAATCACCTTGGCCGCCTCTCGGGCGCAGGCGCCTTCCAATTCGCGGCGGATGAAATTGGCTTCATGAACTTCAGCCATACGAATTCGTGAGACGAAAGTCCCAGACTGCGGGCGGATCTCGACCAGTCCGAGGTTGCCAAGCCTTAAAAGTGCCTCCCTGACCGGAGTTCGGCTCATGTTGAGCTTTTCGCAGAGCTCACGGTCCGACAAGGCTGACCCTGGCGGCAATTCGAGTCCAACGATCGCATCTCGCAGGTGTTCGAAGGCAGAGTCGGAAGCACGCCGAGCCATTTGGGCGGGGAAGATCGAAGTCATGATTTGTACTTTACCACACTAATATATCAATTTGTCAAGAATGGGTACTTTAAAAACAGACCGTTTCCAGACGCTCGATGGCAATGGTCACGATTGCCTTCCGCGGACCTCACGGAGAGCGCCGAGTCGTTTCCAGTTTGAAGGCAGCAACGTCCGTCTGGATCGCCCACAAAAAAACCGCCCGAAGGCGGTTTTTTGTGGGTAGAGGGCTTGCTACTTCAGCCTTTGGCCTGTGCCAACATGGTGCCGGCGTCACTGACCTCGAACTTGCCAGGGCCTTCGACATTAAGGGACATCACCTTGCCGTTCTTGACGAGCATAGAAAAGCGATTGGCGCGCACCCCCATGCCGCGCGCAGTCAGGTCGAGCGTCAGACCCAGGGCCTTGGAAAACTCAGCGCTGCCATCGGCCAGCATGCGAACCTTGCCAGCGGTTTTTTGGTCACGCGCCCAGGCGCCCATGACAAAGGCGTCATTGACGCTGACACACCAGATCTCATCGACGCCAGCCGCCTTGAGGTCATTGAATTTCTCCACATAGCCAGGCACGTGCTTGGCCGAGCAGGTGGGCGTAAAAGCTCCAGGCAACGCAAACAAGGCAATCGTCTTGCCAGCTGCGGCCTTGCTGACATCCACCGGATTGGGGCCGATGCTGCAACCGTTGCCTTCGACTTCTGAATATTCCATCAACGTGGCGGCGGGCAGGCTATCTCCAACTTTGATCATGGGCGCTCCTAAATGAGTACAAAGACAAATTGAACGCGTGATTGTCGGCGGTTTTGGCAATCGCTGCAGGGCGCGCAGCAGCGAGCTCGTCTCACTCAGGCCGGGCGCGGGCAGCCGCCAGCCTCAAGGCCCTGGCCGCCAAGCCGCAGGCCACTCCAAAGTACGACCAGCCAGACGACGCACGACGGCCAGATCCTCGGCGGTATCGAGATCGACACGATATGCCGGATCTTGGCTAGGCCAGGCGTGGACTCGATCCGGATTTGCGGCCTGCCACTGCCGGCAGCCCACCTCCGGCCCCTGCGCAAGTATCTGCAGCTGTACTTCTCGAGTGAAAAGCACCGGATTGCCGGGCAATCCCTCAACATGGGGTTGGACCACCTCGGTTCCGGTCGGTCGCTGCAGGTAGGCGCTCATCAGGGCGCGCAATTGCGGCTCCCCGATCAGGGGCTGATCCGAGAGTAAAACCATCACTGCATCGCTCGGCTGCAGCAAAGCCTGCAAACCGAGCCTCAAGGATGAGATCTGGCCTTTATCGGGATTGGGGTTGAGCACGCATCGAACCGCTGTGCCGGCCAGCGCAGACTCAATCGCCGACGCATAGTGACCCAATACGGCGATCGTCTCAACGATGCCGACCTGTGACAAGGCATCGGCCAAGCGACGGATCAGAGCCACTCCCTCCCATTCCAACAGGCTCTTGGGCCGATGGCCCATACGCGAAGCGGCACCGGCCGCCAAGACCAGGGCCGACACACGCAAAGGCGGGCAAGATGCGCTCATCGAAACACTCTCCCAACGCCTCATCATAAAAGACGGCCAATAGCCTGGGCGACAAGCACGCGCCCAAGAAAAAAGCCCACCGAGGTGGGCTTTCTGCACAAGCGAGGACCGCTCAGACGGCCACAGCCTTTTGCACCAGTTTGGTCGCGACCCAATTCTTGGTCTTCGACAGCGGCCGACTCTCGGTGATCTCGATGATGTCGCCCAGGTGGTATTCACCTTTTTCGTCGTGCGCGTGATACTTGCTCGACATCGAGACGATCTTGCCGTAGAGCTCGTGTTTGACGCGACGCTCAACCAACACCGTTACGGTCTTGGCACGCTTGTCACTGACCACCTTGCCGATCAACGTGCGAACGAGTTTCTTGCTTTCGCTCATTTGGCAGCTCCTTTGGCAACGGTCTCGGCCAGAACGGTCTTGGCACGAGCAATGGCACGACGGGTGGAGCGCAGCTGAGCGGTGTTGCTCAACTGCTGCGTAGCCTTCTGCATGCGCAGGCCGAAATGGGCCTTCTGCAGTTCCTTGACTTCGACCTTGAGGCCGTCCACATCCTTTTGACGCAGTTCAGAGGTTTTCATGATCTATCGTCTCCTGGATCACTGGCCGATCATGCGGCTGACAAAGGTGGTGCGCAAGGGCAGCTTGGCCGAAGCCAGGCGGAACGCCTCACGTGCCAGCTCTTCGGGCACGCCGACGATCTCAAACACAATCTTGCCGGGCTGGATTTCAGCCACGTAATACTCGGGGTTGCCCTTACCGTTACCCATGCGGACCTCCGCAGGCTTTTGCGAGATCGGCTTGTCGGGGAAGACTCGAATCCAGATCCGGCCGCCACGCTTGACGTGACGGGAGATCGCACGGCGTGCGGCCTCGATCTGGCGGGCGGTCAGACGACCGCGGTCGGTGCACTTGAGTCCGAAATCACCGAAAGCCACCGTGTTGCCACGGGTGGCCACGCCGGTGTTACGGCCCTTCTGCTCCTTGCGATATTTTCTGCGAGCGGGTTGCAGCATGTTCTATCTCCGTGATGAGACCGATCACTCGGTCTTGGCACCGTCAGCTGCTGCAGCTGGCGCGGCTTTACGAACGCGCTTAACGGTGGTTTTCGGGGCCTCGGCTGCGGCGGTTGCCTCGGCCGGCTTGTCGCTGCCGTCTGCTGGCGCACCGGTGGTCCGGGGGCCACGGCGCGCCCCAGCGGGACGATCGCCGGCAGGGCGGCCATCGCGACGCGGACCGCGCGGCTTGCGCTCCTCCTCGGCGGTCGCCTCGGTCTTGAGCCCAGGCGCGTCGCCTCGGCCAAGGGTATCTCCCTTGTAGACCCAGACTTTCACGCCAATGACGCCATAGGTGGTCTTGGCTTCGGAGGTGCCGTAATCGATATCAGCGCGCAGAGTGTGCAGCGGCACACGGCCTTCGCGATACCACTCACAGCGGGCAATCTCGATGCCGTTGAGTCGGCCCGAAGACATGATCTTGATGCCCTGCGCGCCCAGGCGCATGGCATTTTGCATGGCACGCTTCATGGCACGCCGGAACATGATGCGCTTTTCGAGCTGCTGGGTGATGCTGTCGGCAATCAGCTTGGCATCGATCTCGGGCTTACGCACTTCCTCGATGTTGACAGCCACCGGCACCCCAAGCTGCTTGCTCAGTTCTTTCTTCAGGCTTTCGATGTCCTCGCCCTTCTTGCCGATCACCACGCCGGGACGGGCCGAGAAGATGGTGATGCGGGCGTTC
>CAZATV010000050.1:0-20456 GCA_964488145.1 uncultured Polaromonas sp. | reverse complement strand
TTGTCCAATCATCCCGACTGGGTGGCCTCGTGCTGGTCGATTCGGCCAGCCACCGCACCGCTGGGGCGGTGCTCATCGAATCGCCTGCGGCGTTTTAAATCCGGCTCAACGCAAGGTTCAACCATGAGCTCCTCATCGCGCAGACGTCGCGGCCCGATCCAGGATTCGGGCGCTGCCCCGGGGGCGCATCCTTTGGTTTTTGTCGGGGCCGGCCCCGGTGACCCTGAGCTGATCACGCGCAAGGGCTGGCGTACGCTGGCGCAGGCCGATGTGGTGTTGCACGATGCGCTGCTTGACGCTGAGGGCTTTCGGCAGGCCGCCCCCCTGGCTCGTTGGATTGATGTGGGCAAGCGGGCGGGTCGCTTGTCGACTGCGCAGGGTTTCATCATCCGCTTACTGGTGAGTTTGGCCCTGCGGGGTCATCGCGTGGTTCGGCTCAAGGGGGGCGATGTCTCGATTTTTGGCCGCCTGTCGGAAGAGGTGCAAGCCTGCCGCGAAGCCGGTCTTGCGGTAGAGATCGTGCCCGGGGTCACCGCAGCCAGTGGCTGCGCTGCCGAACTGGGCATCAGCCTGACGCAGCGTGAGGTCGCGCGCAGCGTAACATTTCTGACGCCACGAACCCGCCACGGCAGCGAGGATCCCGCCGATCATTGGGTGGCCAGCGCAATGGGTAGCGACACGGCCGTTCTCTACATGGCCGGCCGCGATTGGCCGGTCTTGGCTCGCCAGTTGCTCCAGCGGGGCAAACATCCCGATACCCCGGTCGCTTGGGTGGAAAGCGCCAGCCTGCAGGCGCGCAAGTGGATCGGCACGCTGGGGCAGGGTGCGTTGAACGCCCCCGCCACGGGTGCGGGGCCGGTCACCGTGGTCATTGGCGAGGTGGTGGCCAACGCGGTGGCCGACCGTATGGAGGCCATCGCTGCGCCCCTGCGAAGGGAGCAGTCATGAACTCTCGCGGATTGCTGTTGCTGGCTCATGGCTCAAAAGATCCAGCCTGGAAGCTGCCCTTTCAAAACATCGCCGCAAACGCTGCACGCCAGTTTCCGGGGCCAGTGGTCCTGGCTTATCTGGAGTCGGCCCATCCCTCGGTGCAAGAGGCTCTTGAGGAGATGCAGCAAGCCGGCGTGAGCCAGCTCACCATCGCCCCCTTGTTCCTAGCGGCTGGTCATCATGTCCGGGTGGATATCCCGCAACTGGTTGAGGACGCGCGCCAGCGTTATCCCCACTGGGTCTGGACGGTGTTGCCAGCCATCGGAGAACTTGAGTCGGTGCAGCAAGGACTGGCGGCAAGCGCCGTGGCTCAGGCCCTGCAGCACAGCGCCGACGACCCTTCAGTCTGAGCAGCCTTGGGCGCCTCCCTTTCGGGGGGCGGCAGGCTTATCCAGGCGGCTCCGTTCGCTCGGTTATTCAGACTCGCTGCGCGTGAGCGCTTTCAGGGGGCGATGGCCCTGCGGTCTTGTCCTACAAGACCTGGGGCGTCTAGCTGATCAACAAGGTTTGACCTTCTTCCTACAGTCTGGCTGTGCTTCGAAAACACAGCCATCCCCATCAACCCGTCAGGAGTATCCCATCATGAGTGAAATATCAGACACCAAGACCTCGTCCAAGCGCGGCTTTGCGTCCATGGATCCGCAGCGCCAGCGCGAGATTGCCAGCCTCGGCGGCAAAGCCGCCCATGCCAGCGGTCGCGCTCACGAATTCAACTCGGCTGAGGCACGTGAGGCCGGTCGTAAAGGCGGCCGCGCCGGCCGGCGCAAGGCGGCCGAGGCCGCCGAGGCCGCTGCCCGGTCTTGAGCGCCCATCGATAAGGACAACTACAAAACCGTGCACCGTCGCGAAGACGGCGGTCATCGGCGGGAGATCTCTTGGGGGCTGCGGCCCCCTTTTGTTTTGGGGCTGCGGCCTTCTTTTTTTCAGCCCTTCGGTTGCACGGCCGCTCGCTGTCGGCTCACTGCAAGCCCCGGTGCCGGCCGACAGATCGCTTACCCGTTCGGCGTGGAAAGTAGGCGGACAGGGCGCCCGAGAGGATGGCCCGTCAATGAACACAGGAGCAGTGAACATGGCCACCAGCAGCATCACCGGCGGCACCCGCGCCTCGCGCTTACCATCGGGCGCCGATCTGGCCAGTCTTGGTCCGAGCGACAGCAGTGACAGTGGCAGCGACAGCCTGGGGGCGAGGGATCGGCAGCAGTTACTCTCGGACAGCGACGCCACCGGAACCGGCGAGGCCTGCGGCGACCCCTCGGTAACCAATGCGGATGCCGCCGATATCTTGCCCGATCATCTGATATACGGCCGCAAGGGTCTGCAGTCATCCTGGCTGGCATCGGATGAGACCGAGGCGCCGAGCGACTTCTCTGACGAGGATTTTGACGATAGCCGCGCTGCTTTCGATCGGCCGGGTTCGGCGCTGGACGACCCCGACCTGATGGACACCACTGCCGATGCAGGTGAACTGGCCCAAGATCTTGAACCTGGGGATGAGTCCGTGCTGGCCGAGGATTCGGAGGGACTCAGTGAGCGGGCGTCTGTGCCCGATCAGCCGACGGGTCTGCCGCCAGTGCCGGGTCACCGAGGCCTGCAATGATTTGCACCTGCCAGCCAGGCGGTAGCAGTCGGCGCACCCGCGCCTGAGCGTAGCGCTCGTCCATCAACCACAACACCCCGCGGTCCGTGGGGGTCCTGATCACGCGGCCGGCGGCCTGTATCACCTTGCGCAGGCCCGGGTAGAGGTAAATGTGCTCGTAGCCCTGCCCCATCAGCGTGTGCAAGCGTTGCCGCATCTCCTCATGCACTGGATTGAGCGGGGGCAGACCCAAGGTAGCCACGAACGCGCCCACCAACTGCTCGCCCGGCAGGTCTATGCCTTCGGCAAACGAGCCCCCGAGCACGGCGAATCCGACGCCCGGCTCGCCAGAGCGAAAGCGCTCGACGAAAGCGCGCTGCTGGTGCTCGTCCATACCGGGCTGCTGTTGCCACTGGGGTACCTCGGGGTGACGCTCGAGCAAGGTGGCACTGGCCTGGAGCAGATATTCAAAGCTGCTGAAAAAGGCCAGGTACTTGCCCGGTTGTCGGGCCCACTGCAGGGCCATCACATCGACCAGTGCCGGCAGGCTGCGCCTTCGATCGGCCCAGCGGGTGGACACCTGATCGAGTATCCGAACCTGCAGGTGTTCGGTGGCAAAGGGACTGCTCAGCGCCAGGGTCAGGGCTGTCTCGGGCAGCCCCAACAATTGGCGATAGTGGTCCTCGGGCGCCAGCGTTGCCGAAAACAGCACGCTGGCATGGGCGCCCCGCCAGCGCGGAGCCAGAAAGTCGCCAGGGGCGATGTTGCGCACGCACAGCCGGGATGTTTCCTGGCGTGAGCTGTGCTGTTCAAGGCTCAGATCAATCAGACTGTGCGCGCCGGCCTGACTGGCGCGCAACAGAAACTGGCCCAGATCAAAACCGAGCTGCTGCACAGGCCCGATCACCGTCTCGGGATGCTCGGCCTGCCAAGAGACGATCGAGTTGCTGAGGCCGTGCATGGCCAACAGCAGGGGCCGGGGCAGCTCGTCAAGGACCTGATAGGGCTGCGCCCCCTGGCGCAGGCTGCGCCACTGCCGGCGCAACCGGTCGATGGACTTGGCAATGGCTGGCGGGGCCACCGTGCGCGCGCGTCGCAACGTGGCTTCTTCCAGCTCCATGCTGTACATCTGGCGACCGCGCTCGACCAGGTTGTGCGCCTCATCGACCAGCACGCCCACGCGCCAGTCCTGGGCGATGCTGCGGGCATATAACGCGGCATGCGGATCGAACCAGTGGTTGTAGTCGCCCACCACCACATCGGACCAGGCGATCAGATCGCGGCTGAGGTGATAGGGGCACAGCTGGTGCCGCAGGGCCAATTCGCGCAGCCTTGAGGCGTCGAGCCAGGCGGCCTTTATGGCTGCCGAGCGGGCTTGCGGCAGTTTGTCATAAAAGCCCTGAGCCAGCGGGCAGGACGACCCGTGGCAAGCCTTGTCGGGGTGTTCGCAGGCCTTGTCCCGGGCCATTAATTCAAGCACCCGCAGGCCCCGGTCCTGTGCGGACGCTCCATCCTGCGAGTCGAGCAGATGGCTCAGGGCGCTGAGGGCCAGATGACGGCCAGAGCTTTTGGCCGAGAGATAAAACAACTTGTCCATGGCCGCATCCTGGGTGCGGGGCATACCCAGCGCCTTTAAGCTGGGGAAAAGGGTGCCCAGGGTCTTGCCGATGCCAGTAGGGGCCTGGGCCATCAGACATCGCCCGGCGCGCATCGCCCGCCAGGTGGCCTCGGCCAGTTCACGCTGCCCCAGCCTCATGGTCGAGAGCGGGAAATTGAGCCGCTGCAGCAGCTGCGCCCTGTGGCTCTGGTGTTGCAGCTCCTGCTTGGCCCAATTCAGGAAGAGCTCGCATTGCTGACGAAAGAACTGCGCCAGCTCCGCAGCCTCGGCAGATCGCCGCAGAACAGTCTCCTGCTCATCGTCGAGGTTGAGGTAGACCAGTGCCAGTTCAATGTGTGGCAGACCGCGCGCCTGGCACATCAGGTGCCCATAGATCTGGGCCTGGGCCCAATGCACTGCACGCTGATCAGCTCGAATAGATTCAAAGCGTCCGCGGTAGGTCTTGACTTCCTCCAGCCGCTGAAGTGAGGCGTCATAGCCGTCGGCCCGGCCGCGGACGCTCAGGAGCGGCTCATCCGCGCTCAGCATCACCTCGCGCTCGTAGCCTGAAGCTCGTCGGCGGGCGACCCGTGCATGGCCCGCCAGTCCTTCCTGGGCGCTGGGCGAGAGGCTAAAGCGAAGATCCAGATCACCCCGGCGGGCCGTGAATTCGGCCAGTTCGCGCACGCCCACCACGAATCGTCGCTCGGTCATGGGCAGGGTGCGGGTCATGGCGTGGCCATGGTAGTTCAGTTCGCGGCGGTCCTGGCGCTACCATGTAGGCTCTGGGGTCAACGCGATCGCCCCGCTTTGCATGTCCAACGCTCATGAACAACGACCCGTCTGACCAGCGCACCTCATTGGAAGACAAGTCCTTCCTGGTGCTCCTGGTGGCCGTCAGCCTGGCTTTTGCCTGGATCTTGCAACCCTATTTCGGCGCCCTGTTCTGGGCGGCTGCGCTGGCGATTTTGTTCTCGCCCTTACAGACCCGCTTGCAGCTGGCCTGGCCGGGACGGCGCAATCTGTCGGCCCTCACTTGCCTGGTGGTGATTGTGCTGCTGGTGCTGTTGCCTCTGGCCTGGCTGACCGGCATGCTGGTGCGTGAGGGCACCCAGGTGTATCAGCGCATCCAGTCGGGTGAGATCAACTTTGCCCTGTATCTGCAGCAAATTTATTCCGCGCTGCCGGCATCCGTCACGGCCTTGCTCGATCGCTTCGGTCTGGGCAGTTCGGGTTTGCTGCAAGAGCGTCTGACGGCCGCACTCACCCGTGGATCGCAGTTTTTTGCCGCGCAGGCCCTGAGCATCGGGCAGGATGCCTTCAATGGCCTGATCAATTTCTTCATCATGCTCTACGTGCTGTTTTTTCTGCTGCGCGATGGTGCGGCGGTGATGCGCCGCCTGCGCGGCGCTGCCCCGATCAAGCAGGAATACATGGTCGAACTGAGCGCTAAATTTGCCACGGTGATCCGGGCGACGGTCAAAGGCAATGTGGTCGTTGCCTTGGTTCAGGGGGCCCTGGGTGGCCTGATTTTTTGGGCGCTGGGTATCAATGCGCCAGTGCTCTGGGGCGTGGTGATGGCCTTCTTGTCCCTGCTGCCGGCCGTTGGCGCTGCCGTGGTTTGGCTGCCCATGGCCATTTACCTGCTGATCAGCGGCCAAATGGTGCAGGGCGCAGTGCTGGTGGCCTTCGGGGTGCTGGTCATTGGCCTGGTGGACAACCTGCTGCGTCCGGTGCTGGTGGGCAAAGACACCCGCATGCCTGACTATGTGATCCTGCTCTCCACCCTGGGCGGTATTTCGCTTTTCGGGCTCAACGGTTTTGTCATCGGCCCAGTGATTGCCGCGATGTTCATCGCCGCCTGGGATCTTTTGGCTGGATCGCGTAAGCCGCCGGGCTAGTGGCGCCTGCCCTGCAATAGGAGAGGTCGCCCACGGGGCGCGGCGTCTTCAAAAGCCGATCGTCGCTAGGGCCCGGCTTGCGCCTCTGCTCTGTTGGGGGTCTGCGAGAGGGTGGCTGGGCGGGTGTTGCATGGGCGGGGAGGCTCCCATCCCGCCTGAGTCAATGTTGATGTCCGTGGGCTCCATGCACATGGCCATGGGCAATTTCCTCGGCACTGGCTGCACGCACCTCCAGCACCTCGGCGCTGATGTCCAGGGTTTTGCCGGCCAGGGGATGATTGCCGTCCAAAATGACCTGTGGCCCCTTGATCTTGACCACGGTAAAGACCACCTCACGGCCGTCGGTTGTCTGGCCTTCCAGTTGTCCGCCGACCTTCACCCCGGGCGGGAAGTCGGTTTTGGGGATGGTTTGCATCAAGGTCTCATCGCGCTCGCCGAAGGCCTCGGCCGGGCCTAGCCGCCAGCGGCCCTTGTAGCCCACTGTCTGGCCCTCGAGCGCCGCTTCGAGCTTGTCGATCAGGTTGCCGTAACCGCCGTGCAGATAGGCGATCGGGTGCTTGCCGTCTTGGATCACCTGGCCCTGTTGGTCGACCACTTTCAGGCGCAGGGTGACGGCGCTGTCTTTGCTGATGTGCATGATGTGTTCCTCGTCGGTGGGGCCCATTGTGGCTTGCGCCGTGGCAGTTTGCCGGGGCCGGCCGGGGTGGGCGGCTGATGAAAAAACCCGCCGACTTTCGAGGGCGGGTTTTGGGGATGGGCCGTCAATTACTTGAGCTTGACTTCTTTGTACTCGACGTGCTTGCGAGCCTTGGGGTCAAATTTCATGATCAGCATCTTGTCCGGCGTGGTCTTCTTGTTCTTGCTGGTGGTGTAGAAGTGTCCGGTGCCTGCCGTGGACTCGAGCTTGATTTTTTCGCGTGCGCCTTTTGCCATGATGCTCTCCTTCAGATTTCACCGCGTGCACGCAGATCGGCCAGCACGGCGTCAATGCCGTTTTTGTCGATCAGCCGCAGACCGGCATTGGTGATGCGCAGGCGAACCCAGCGGTTCTCGCTCTCGACCCAGAAGCGCCGGTATTGCAGGTTCGGCATGAACCGACGCTTGGTTTTGTTGTTGGCGTGGGAGACATTGTTTCCCACCATGGGCTTCTTGCCCGTCACTTGACATACGCGTGCCATGGGGACACTCCAGAAAAAAATTAACAGCTTGCGCTGCACCTCGCCAACGTCCTGTGCTGTACCGCCTGCCCGATTTGGCAAGAGGACTTGCGGCTTCGGTGCGGCTCCGGCTCGTGGGCGGTCAATCGGTCTTTCGCCGCGCTGTACCCCAAAGGACTACCATTGGAAGATCTTGCGGATCAACCGGCGGCGGCAAACCGAGCATTATAGCCATCGCGCAGGATAGTCTGCAGCGGATCGGAGCGGGCCGCCATCAGCCCCCGGATCGGCCGCCGGCTATGAGGCCGATGGTTCGGGCGATGGATTCCTCGCACCGGCGGCGCCGGGGGCAGGGATAGAGGGCGGCCGCTGGCCAAGCAGCTACCATAGCCAGCCTCTTCAGTTTGCCCTGCCAGGAACCCAATGAGCTTTATCCGATCTGAACACCGTGCCCCTTCCCAACTCCGGCCGGTGCGCATCACCCGTGGTTACACCATTCATGCCGAGGGATCGGTCCTTATTGAGTTCGGCCAGACCCGGGTTTTGTGCACCGCTTCGGTCGAAGACAAAGTGCCGCCGCATCAGCGCGGCAGCGGCCAGGGTTGGGTCACGGCCGAGTACGGCATGCTGCCGCGTGCGACCCATACCCGCGGGGATCGGGAGGCGGCCCGGGGCAAGCAGAGTGGCCGCACCCAGGAGATCCAGCGCCTGATCGGACGCAGCCTGCGCGCGGTCTTTGATCTGTCGGCCCTGGGCGAGCGCACGGTGGTGCTCGATTGCGATGTGATCCAGGCCGACGGTGGCACCCGTACCGCTGCCATCACCGGCGCCTTTGTGGCGGCGCATGACGCGGTCACCCAGCTGATGGCTCAGGGAAAACTCAGCGTTTTCCCGCTGCGCGGCCATGTGGCGGCGATTTCGGTGGGTCTGGTGCAGGGCACCCCCCTGCTCGACCTTGAGTATGTGGAGGATGTGGCCTGCGATACCGATATGAATGTGGTCATGACCGAGGCCGGGCATTTTGTCGAGGTCCAGGGCACCGCCGAAGGTGCGGCCTTCAGCCGGCGCGAAATGGATCAGCTACTGGCGCTGGCCGAAAAAGGCATTACCGAGCTGATCGGTCTGCAGAAGGCCGCCCTGGCCCAGGCTGCCCGATGAAGCTGGTCCTGGCCTCCCATAACGCGGGCAAGCTGGCCGAATTGCAAGCCTTGTTTGCGCCCTTGGGCCTGACCTTGCTGCCGCAGTCGGCGCTGGGGATTTCCGAGGCGGCTGAGCCCTTTCGCACGTTCTTGGAGAACGCTCTGGCCAAGGCCCGTCATGCCTCGCGGGAGAGCGGTTTGCCGGCCGTGGCCGATGATGCCGGTTTGTGCGTGCATGCCTTCGGCGGTCAGCCGGGTGTTGACACCGCTTTTTATGCCACCCGCTTCGGTTATCCCAAGGGGGATGATCACAATGTGCGGGCTCTGCTTGAGCAGATGCGCGATGTCGACGACCGCCGTGCTGCGCTGGTCAGCACGCTGGTGGCGCTGCGCTCGCCTGATGATCCGGAGCCCCTGGTGGCGGTTGGCCGAGCGGCCGGCCTGATCATGCACGAGCCACGTGGCAGCCATGGATTTGGCTTTGATCCGGTGATGTTCATTCCTGCTTTCGGCAAGACTTTCGCCGAGCTGCCGGTGGAGGTCAAGAACGCTCACAGCCACCGCGGTCAGGCAGCGCATCAGATGTGCAAACTGATTCGCGAGCGCTGGCTGAGCTGAGAGGCCCATCCCCTATGAAGGATCTCGCGCATTACATGCGCCCGGGCACCTTGCAATTGGCGGCCTTGCCACCTTTGTCTCTTTATGTGCACTTGCCCTGGTGCCTGCGCAAATGCCCCTACTGCGACTTCAATTCGCATGAAATGGCGGTCGACCAACTGCCGCAGCAAAGGTATATCGATGCCTTGCTGGCTGATCTGGATCAGGCCCTGCCCCTGATCTGGGGTCGTCCGGTGCACAGTGTCTTCTTCGGGGGCGGCACCCCCAGTTTATTTACCCCGCAGGCTATTGAGGGTCTGCTGTCGCAACTGCGCTCCCGATTGAGGTGGCAACCTGACTGTGAAGTCACCCTGGAGGCCAACCCGGGCACTTTCGAGAAGGACAGATTCCGTCAGTACCGGCAGGCGGGCATCACCCGACTGTCCCTGGGTGTGCAGAGCTTCGATGAGACCGCTCTGAAGGCGCTCGGCCGGGTTCATGACCGGGCGCAGGCAGTGGCGGCGGCCGAGGAGGCTGCGCAGTGCTTTGAGACGTTTAATCTGGATTTGATGTACGCGTGGCCTGGGCAGGACTTGCCGCGTCTACAGGCCGACCTGGATCAGGCGCTGGCGCTGGCGCCTGCTCACCTGTCGGTTTATCACCTGACCGTCGAGCCCAACACCTACTTTGCCCGCTTTCCGCCCCAACTGCCTGAGGAGGACCTGGCCTACGAGATGCTCGATCAAATCACCGACCGCACGGCACGGGCCGGGCTGCAGCGCTATGAGGTTTCGGCCTATGCGCGTGCCGGCCACCGCTGCTGGCATAACCTCAATTACTGGCAGTTCGGCGACTATCTGGGCATTGGGGCAGGTGCACATTCGAAGCTCAGCTTCGCGCATCGTGTGGTGCGACAGGTCAGGGTCCGGGAGCCACGCCTCTATATGGAGCGCTCGCAGCGGGCCGAAGCGGTGGCGCAGGAGCATGAGGTCAGCCGCGCCGATCTGCCCTTTGAATTCATGCTCAATGCGCTGCGACTGCCGGAAGGTTTTGAGTTGCAGCGTTTCTCTGAGCGAACCGGTTTGCCGCCGACGGTGCTGCAAGGGGCGCTGGAGCAAGCGCAGGCTCGGGGCCTGATCGAGACCGACTTGCTTCGCGTGCGCCCGACCTCTCGCGGCCTGGATTTCCTCAACGACCTGCAGGCCTTGTTTTTGCCCGACACTGCGGCCCCATGAATTCGCAAGCCTGGATCATCCTGGCCGTCTCTGGCCTCATCAGTTTCTTTCTGGGCGCCTGGTTGCGCCGTGTGTTCAACCGTCGTCGATTTGAACAACAGCAGAAAGCGGCCGCTCAGTTGCGGGCGCTGGCCGCCGAGCGGGAGCTGCAGGAGCCGCCTTCGCACAACAAGGCCAAGCGACGCCGGCAGCAAAGGGCTCGAGGCAACTGAGCTTCTTGATCTGACAGTTCCGAGAGCTTTTAGTCGATAGTAAGCGCATGCTATTTATAGCTGTTCCGATTGACTCCTGACCCGACTTCACGGTTTTTGGGGCCTCGGGACCGCGAGAGCTTCCTTGCCTCTTCCAGGCTGTCGGCAATTGGGGCATGGAATTTGCTGAAAGTTGTGCCCTGTTGGTTTTCCGTCGGGCTGCCGCATCGTGGATCGGGCAGTCCGTGGCCAGGAGATCATGACCACTTTGCCCAGTTCCCTGCCGGCTGCGTCCCGAGGCCCCGGGTCGGCCGATCGACCGTTCGGTGCGGCTCCGGCGCGCGCTGTTGACAGCCCCTCGGCCTTTGCCAAAACCCTGGCCCAGGTTCGGGCGGGTCAGCCTTTGACGGAAGTGGAGGTCAGGCCTGGCGACACCCTGGCGGGCATTGTCGCCCGTCACCTCAAGGCGACCCAGCCTCAGCTGAGCCCGAATCCCGCACAACTGTTCCAGTTGGCCGTATCGGTGGCACGCGATAACGCCATGCCCGACCCCAATCGGATCATGCCGGGCCAGATCGTGGACCTGACCGCGCTCGATTCGAGGGCTGTGGCCCTGATGCAAAAATCTGGCGCGACCGAGGTCGCCGCCACACCGACCCCGCTGGCTGGTGTTTCGTCGGCACAAACTTTGGGCTCACCTTTGCCACCGGCCCGCCCGCCAAGAGGTCCGGTGGCGGCTCCCAGCGCCTTCCTGATCCAGCACGCCCAGGCGGCACAGCGCACCGAGTCGGCCAGCGGCATTCCCGCCCATTTCATGCTCGGACAAGCCGCCCTGGAGACCGGTTGGGGTCAGCGGGAGATTCGCCATCCTGACGGCCGAAGTTCTCATAACCTGTTCGGAATTCGGGCGGGTTCCAGCTGGACAGGCCCGACAGTGGACATATGGACTACCGAATATGTGAACGGAGTTTCCCAGCGTGTGGTCGGACGGTTTCGGGCGTACGCGAGCTATGAGGAGTCCTTTGCAGACTATGCCCGCCTGATTGGCCAGCAGCCGCGTTATGCCCAGGTCATGCGCAGCACGGGCGATCCGGCGGCCTTCGCGTCGGCCTTGCAGAATGCGGGCTATGCCACCAGTCCGCGCTACGCCAGCGCCCTGCATGCGACCATCCAGACTGCGATGCAGTTGCAGTCCTCGGTGCCAGAGGTTCGTATGGCCATGACAGCCGAGCCGCAATCGCTTGCTGTGGCGGCCGAGCCGGCGATCATGCCGGCTGCACAGGCTTTGAATTTGCGATGGACACCGATTGCTCCGATGCCCGGCAGCGCCCTGGCGCAGGCGAGCGCGGCAGCTAGGCCGACGCGCCTGCCGTCCTAGACCTCACCGGACTTGCGGCTGCCGATGCTGCCCACCATTGGACCTGAGTGGTGCCGCCAGGCCTCCCAGGCCAGCGGGATCAGCCCGCAAGCGAGCACCGCCACACCCACCAGAGACCCCAGACCGGTATAGACCAGGCTGGACCACAGCATCCAGGCGGTCACCGCCACAAAGGCCAGCGGCAGCCAAGGGTAGAGCGGCACCTGATAAGGCCGATGCAGGTGCGGCTGCCGGTGGCGCAGGATGAACAGGGCCAGGCCCACCATCAGCACGAAGCTCCAGAACACCGGAGCGGTGAATTCAACCACCGTCTCAAAGCCCTGCCGGGTGATGATGGCCAGGCCAACCACGGCCAGGGAAACCAGCATCTGCAGAATCAGGCTGTTGCGCGGATTGCCCGATCCGTGCCAGCGACCGAGCCAGGCAAAGGTGCGAAAGTCCTGCCCCATGGCGAAATTGCTGCGCGAACCAAAGATCAGGGTGGCATTGAGCGAATTGAGACAGGACAGGATCACGATCACACTGAAGACCATGGCCGATTCCTTGCCGAAGGCCAGGGTGAAGACATCGGAGGCCACAGCGCTGGAGGCGGCCATGCCCTCCAGACCCAGAGCGTTCAGGTAGGCCAGGTTGGCCAGCAGAAAGAGCAGCGTCACGGCAGCCAGACCGCAGATCAGGGCACGGCTGATGCCCCGGCGTCCATCCTTGATTTCCGAAGAGAGATAGGACACCTCGCTCCAGCCGCCGAAGGTTAGCAGCACAAAGACCATGGCTAGCCCGTACTGGCTGCTGGAGCTCTGGCGTGCCATCAAATCGTGCATCGACGAGATGCCGTTGACCGAAAAGCCGGCGTAGACGATGGCCAGGATGCCCAGGATTTCCAGAACGGTCAGGGCATTTTGGGTGCGCGTGCTCTCACGGATGCCCAGCAGATTGAGCGCGCTGGTGGCCACAATGCAGATCATGGCCCACAGGTAGCTGGAATAAGTGCCTAGCGGCACCATGGTGCTGAGATAGTCGCCCAGCGTGATGGCCAGGATTGCAATCGAGCCGGTGATGATGACGGTACTTCGGGCCCAGGCGTAGAAGAAAGCCGTGTGCTTGCCGAAGGCACGCGAGAGCCAGTGGTATTCCCCGCCGGCGTGGGGGTGGCTGGTGGCCAGTTCCGCATAGCACAGGGCCCCACCGATGGAAATCAGGCCGCCGAGCACCCAGACGATCAGAAAGTCGCCCACGCTGCCCGAGTGACTGGCGACGATGGAGGGGGCCTTAAAAATCCCCGCACCAATGACCAGGCCCAGAATCAGGCAGACGACGTCCAGCGTCGAAAGCGTACGCTGCGGACCTTCCCTGGATTGCATGGAGTCTATCGGGCTGAAAAGCCGGGTGGGGTGATCGAACGAGGGGCGCCGTGAAGAAGCAATCCCGACGGTCCATCGAGTCGCTCAAGGGGCGCTGCTGCTTGCAGCCGACGATTATAGGAAGCCGGTACTTCTGCCCTGATCCCGGTAAAAAACGAGCGTTTTATCGGATCAAGTTCTCGATCAGGGTCGCCATGCCCATGCCCGAACCCAGGCACATGCTGATGATGGCGTAGCGCCCACCGGTATCCTGCAGGTGATGCATGGCGGTCATCGTCATGCGCAAACCGGTGGCCCCAGGGGGATGCCCCAGACTGATGCCGCCACCATACAAATTCGTTCGCTCGCGGGGAATGCCCAATTCGCGCTCGGCATGCAGGTTGACGACGGCGAAGGCTTCATTGATTTCGAAATAGTCGATATCCGGGACTTTCAACTGCTGCTGGGCCAGCAGCCGTGAAATAGCGGGCACCGGGCCGCTGCCCATGATGTCGGGCGGGACGCCGACCACCGCCCAGTCCACCAGTCGGGCTTGCATGGGGATGGCCAAACGCTTGGCAGCCGATTGGCTTGCCACGATCAGCGCCGCCGCCCCATCCGTCACCCCGCTGGAGTTGCCGGCTGTCACGCTGCCTTTGCCGTCTTTTCGGAAGGCCGGTTTGAGCGTAGCCAGCTTTTCAAGGGTGACCTCTGGGCGGGGAAATTCATCGTGTGCGAAAAGCTGAGTCTTGCCCTTGGCCAACTGCAATTCGATGGGAGCGATTTGGCGGGCCAGAAAACCGCTTCGCATGGCTGCTCCGGCCCTTTGCTGGCTCATCAGGCCCCATTCGTCCTGAGCCTGGCGGCTGTATCCGAAACGCGCCACCATGTTCTCGGCGGTGTCGCCCATCAATTCGCGGGTGAAGGGGCAGCGGTAGATGTAGTCAAGACCGTCGACAAATTCGAAGGGCCCGCGTTGAGCGCCCCATCGCACCCGATGAGCCAGGTAGGGCACGCGCGAATAGTTCTCTCCGCCGGCAGCCACCGCGACCTGGCTGTGACCGGAGACGATCTGCTGCGCGGCCGAGATGATCGTCTGCGATCCGGTGCCGCAGGCCCGTGTCACGCCCAGGGCAGCGCTCTCGATAGACATCCCGGCCTCCAGAGCGACCTTGCGGCTGGCAAACAGGCCATCGTGGTCGACCGGTGCGGTGTTCCCGAAGACCAGATGATCGACGTCGCCAGCCTGCAAGCCGGCCCGGGTGATGCTGGCCTTGACCGCGTGGACCGCCAGTTGGGTCAGGGGCGTGTCCCGTAGAGACTTTCCGAAATCGCCCAAGGGCGTGCGAGCCCCGCTGCTGAGGATGATGTCTTGCATGACAGCCATATTAGGTCTCCGTCCGGGTGGAATACATGCGGGTTTGTCTTGATGTCCAAACCCTCCGCTTAGAAAAACAATCGTTTGGCATTCTAGTCATTCAGGCCCAAGGACCAACCGATATGAAACTTCGCTTATGGGATGCCCACTACCGGGCAAGAGGCTCGGATTTGTGATGACCAAGGTTTACATCGTCGGGACGGGATGCACGCCTTTCGGCAAACATACGGGGCACGCCTTTGCCGATCTAGCGCGCTGGGCCTATACCGATGCCCTCAAGGATGCAGGGCTCGATCGCAGCGGTACCGGCTTGATCGAACAGGCCTGGTTCGGCAACTGCGGCATGGGACAGTGGGGGCAGGGCGGCATCCGTGGGCAGGTCTGCTTCACCCCCTTGGTCGAATCGGGCTGGTTTCCAGAGCGTGTCCCGATGATCAATGTCGAGGGCGGCTGCGCCACCGCGTCTTTTGCCTTTCACGGCGCCTGGAAAGACATTCTCTCGGGCCAGTGTGAAGTCAGCCTGGCCATCGGCGTGGAAAAACTGGTCAGTCCCGACCGACCCGAACGGGTTGCGGAAATTTTTGGTACGGCCATTGATCAGCTCGAACCGCATCGCTGGCAAGACTACTACCGACGGGCAGGTGAACAGGCCGGCAAGCCTTTCGAGCCTGGCCCCGGGCGTACCGTTTACATGGACACCTATGCCATGCAGGCGGCCTGGCACATGAAGACTTACGGCACCACCCAGCGCCAGATTGCTGCTGCAGCGGCCAAGAATCATCACCATGGCAGCTTGAACCCGAAGGCCCAGTACCGCTTTGAGTTGACCGTCGACGAAGTTCTGGCCGACCGCGAAATCAGTTGGCCCCTGACGCGCTCGATGTGTTCGCCGATGGGCGATGGGGCCGCTGCCGCCCTCCTGTGCTCAGAGGCGGCGCTGGCCAATTTCCCCCCCTCCGTGCGGGACCGGGCCGTTCTCGTGCGCACCAGCCAGTTGTCTGGCGGTAAGTATCGGGCGCTCGATGAACCGGGCCTGTCCCGTGCGGCTGCAGACAAGGCTTATGCGCTCACTGGCTTGCAACCGGGCGACATCGACCTGGTCGAGCTGCACGATGCCACCTCCTTCTGCGAAATCTACCAGTTGGAAATGCTGCGTTTCTGTGCCGATGGACAAGGGGGCCCAATGGTTGAGTCCGGTGCCACGGCCCTCGGCGGCCGACTGCCGGTCAATGTATCCGGTGGACTGGTCTCCAAGGGCCATCCGGTCGGAGCGACCGGGCTTTCCATGGTGCATGAGGTTTGCCTGCAACTGCGCGGCGAGGCCGGTGCGCGGCAGGTTCAGGATGCGCGGATCGGCTTGATTGAAAACGGAGGCGGTGTGCTCGGCTTCGACGAGGCAGCCTGCGCCGTCACTATTTTGGAGAAGATCTGATGAGTGCAGCCATTGACTGGCACCCCGAGGATCCGGCGACCCTGGCCAATCCTTATCCCATTTTCGAGCGGATGCGCGAGGAGGATCCATGCTATTGGAGTCCACGCCTTCGAAGCTGGGTGCTGACCCGCTATGACGATATCAAAGCCATCTGTTTGGACCGCGGCAACTTGTCGTCCGATCGGCTGCGCCCTTTTTTTGCGACCCTGCCCGGCCCCGAGGCCGAGCGCATTGGTCAGATCATGCGATACCTGTCTTTGTGGATGGTGTTTAAGGATCCACCAGAGCATACGCGTCTGCGTCGTCTAACCAGCAAGGTGTTTCACCCGCGATCGATGCAGGCCATGCGCCCTCAGATAGAGGAGATCGCTGACCACCTGCTGGAGCAGATTGGCGACAAGCCCGAATTTGACTTTATTGCCGAGTTCGCCGGTCCCTTGCCCTGTCTGGTGATCATGGCCCTGCTGGGCGTTGATCGCTCCGATCTGTCCGAGGTCAAACGCATGTCCGATGACATGGCGCTGTTCATCGGTTCTTCGCGTACGTCGCCCGAAAAATATGACACGGCAGAAAAGGCGACGCAAGAGATGGCCGAGTTTTTTCGGGATTTGATTGCCCGGCGCCGCGCCCACCCCGAAAAGGACCTGATTTCCGAACTCATCGAACTGCGCGATGGCGAGGACCGCCTGTCGGAAGATGAGCTGGTGGCCACTTGCATCCTGCTGCTGTTTGCCGGACATGAGACCACCACCAATCACATCGCCAATGGCTTGCTTTCCCTCGTTCGTTTTCCGGATCAGATGGCTAAATTACGCCAGCAACCCGAGCTGATCGGCAGTGCGGTGGAAGAACTGCTGCGCTATGACGGTCCCTCGGGTGCACAGGTGCGCCTGGTCAGTCAGCCCTTCGAGTTGCATGGCAAGTCGTTGCAGGCGGGCGACCGTATCTTTCTGATGCTCAATTCGGCCAATCGGGATCAGCGCGCCTTTGACCGGGCCGACCAGCTGATTTTGGACCGCACGGGCGTGACCCATCTGACCTTTGGCTTCGGAACCCATATGTGTATGGGTTTCCCCCTGGCGCGGACCGAGGGGCAGGTGGCCTTTCCCAAGGTGCTCGATGCCTTCACCTCTATTGAGACGGTGGGCGAACAGACTTGGATCAATTCAATGGTTTTTCGAGGAATGCACAGCCTGAAGGTTCGGGTCGGGCGGGCATGAGTTTGACGGTTCATCAACCAGGAGAAGGTACATGAAAGATTTCAAGCGGCCGTTCAATCGTAGACAGTGGATGGGTCTGGGCCTGGCTGGCGGCCTGAGCAGCCTCAACGTGATGGCCCAGTCGCGTTGGCCAGACAAGCCCATCAAGCTGGTGGTGGGCTTCCCGCCGGGTGGCGCCACCGATGTGGTGGCGCGTATCGTGGCCCAGCCGCTTTCTGACGTGCTGGGGGTGTCGGTGGTTGTGGACAACCGGCCGGGAGCGGCCAGCAATGTGGCCATGGCCGAGGTGGCCCGCTCGCCGGCGGATGGCTATACCGTTCTGGTGGCTCCGACCACCGTAGAGTCAGCCAATCCCTCTCTTTACAAGACGCCGGTCAATCCATCAGCCGACCTGTTGCCGGTGGCCGGCCTGTGCCGGTTTCAGTTGCACATGGTCGTTCGCCCGAATTTCCCGGCCAAGGATGTCGCCGAGCTGATCGCTTTCGCCCGCAAGAATCCGGGCAAGGTGACCTACTCCTCGGCGGGTGCTGGAACCACACCGCACCTGATCGGTGAGCTGTTTTTGCAGCAAGCGGGTATTTCGGCGGTGCATGTCCCCTACAGAGGGTCGGCGCCGGCTCTTCAGGCGGTGATGGCCGGCGAGGTTGATTTCGTGATGGATCCGGGCATTGCTTTTCCGCATGTCAGGGCCGGCAAGGTGAACATGTATGCAGTGGCCAGTCCGACCCGCTCCAAGCAGTTTCCCGAAGTCCCCACTTTGGGTGAGAGGGGCGTGTCCGGGATCGACTACGACACGTGGGCCGGACTTTGGCTGCCGGCGGGCACCCCTGACGACATTCGGGCTCGTTTATCCCGGGCGGTATCGCAGGTGCTGGCGCAGGCCGAGGTGCAAAAGCGGATGCAGGCACTCAGTGGCGAGGCGGTCTATATGGATTCGCCGCAGTATCGACAAATGCTCAATCAGGAAACAGCCGCCTTTTCGAGCTTGATCAAGAACCGCAAGATCGTCGCCGAGTAAGGCTCGCTATGGCCCCGCAGACTCTGCATGATGCGTTCGCGCAGTCGCGCAAGGCTGCGCCCGACAACCCCTGCCTGGCCGAATCTGCACTCAGCGGTGGCCAGGTCTGGACATACGAGCAAGCCGGTCGTGCCGTCGATGAGTTGGCGGAGCTCTATGCGCGCAAGGGTTGGGGGCAAGGCCATCGGATTGCCCTGGCGGTGGGCAACCACCCCCGCCATTTCTTTCATTTCCTGGCCCTCAATCGCCTGGGGGTGTCCATCGTTCCTCTCAATCCGGATTACCGCACCGCCGAAATTCGCTATGCCCTCGGCCTGACCGGGGCCAGCGTGGTGGTCTGCCATCCAGACCGTGAGCCGCTGCTGGTCGAGGCTATTGCGGGCGATCAGGCCATGGGTGGCACCACCATCGTCAGGATTGAAGAGCTGGCCTCAGCACTGCCCGTCGCTCCGAGGATGCTGCAGCCCGCGGGCGATGGGCTGCAGGCCGAGGCCGCGATTCTCTTTACCTCGGGTACCTCGGGCCGCCCAAAGGGCTGCATCTTGAGCAATGCATACGTCCTGGGGGCCGGAGCCTGGTACCGTGACATGGGCGGTTGGCTCTCCTGGCGCGAAGGGGAAGACCGGTTGCTCAATCCCTTGCCCGTGTTTCACATGAATTGCGGCATGGTGTCCTTTCCCGCCATGTGCCTGACGCGAAATTGCCTGGTGCTCCCGGATCGTTTCCACGCCAGTCTTTGGTGGGAGGACTGTGTCCGCTCGCAGGCCACGGCCATCCATTACCTGGGCGTCATGCCGCCCGTGCTTTTCAAGCAGAGCGCTAGCCCGTGGGAGCGACAGCACCGGATTCGCTTTGGTTTGGGGGCGGGTTGCGATCCCACCTTGCACGGACCCTTTGAAGAGCGATTCGGCTTTCCCCTGATTGAGGTTTGGGGCATGACGGAGACCGGACGTTTTCTGGGCAACCACCACGACCCCAGACAAACCCACACCCGTGCCTTTGGGCGTGAGCAGGCGCCGCTTGAAGTGCGTGTGGTCGATGACCTGGACCGTCCGGTCGGCGTCGATGTGGCCGGTGAACTGTTGGTCCGCGCTCAAGGCGACAACCCGCGCCAGGGTTTCTTTTCGGCCTACCTTCATGACGAGGAGGCCACCGAGAACGCCTGGCGCGGCGGATGGTTTCATACCGGCGATGTGGTGCGTCAGGATGCCACCGGCATGCTTTATTTCGTGGACCGCAAGAAGGACATGGTCCGTCGCTCGGGGGAGAACATTTCTTCGGCCGAGGTGGAAGCGGTTCTGGCCATCCATCCTTCGGTGCTGCGAGTGGCCATCGTGCCGGTGCCCGATCCCATGCGCGATGAGGAGGTGATGGCGGTGGTGGTGCCCGCCCCCCAGGTGCGTCCCGACGAGGCGACTGCGCGTGAACTCGTCGCCTACTGCCTGCGGGAGCTGGCCTATTACAAGGCGCCGGGCTGGGTGCTCTTCAGGAGCGAGTTACCCACCACCCCGACCAACAAGATTCAAAAGAATCTTCTATTCAAGTCTGGCAGCAGCCGCACCGAGGGTGCCTGGGACTGCCGAGAAATGAAGAAGCGATCATGAGCAGCCGAATCAAGCCAGTCCCAGGGATGGGCCAGGGATTTTCCCGAAACAGGGCACAAGGCCATTTGCCTGAATGCGTTCACCTGCCCCGCCGGATGGCGTTCGGGCCCCTGTGGGCCGACTCTGCGCTATTGGATTGATCCGATGAGTTCAACGCCTCTGCTTTTGGTCGACGATGTTCACCTTCGCTTTGGTGGCATTCGGGCCCTCAGTGGCGTGTCGCTGCAGGTGATGGCCGGTCAGATCACTGCAGTGATCGGTCCTAACGGAGCTGGCAAGACCAGCCTGTTCAACGCAATTTCGGGCTTCTACAAGCCGCAGCAGGGCCGCCTGGTGTTTGAGGGCCGTGACATCAGCCAGGTCAAACCCAATGTCCGTGCCGCCATGGGACTGGCCCGCACTTTTCAGAATGTGGCTCTCTTCCGCGGCATGACTGTTCTGGACAACATCAAGTTGGGCGGTCACAACCGCATGGCTGCCGGTGTGCTGCAGGCCATGAGCTATTGGGGCAGGAGCCGGCGCGAAGAACTCGAACTGCGCGAGGAGATCGAACGCGATGTGATTGACTTCCTCGAAATTGACCACATCCGCAACCAGAGTGTGGCTTCGCTGCCCTACGGCTTGCAGAAACGCGTCGAGCTGGCCCGCGCGCTGGCCATGCGTCCCAAGGTTTTGATGCTCGACGAACCGGTGGCTGGCATGA
>CAZATV010000049.1:5453-20627 GCA_964488145.1 uncultured Polaromonas sp. | reverse complement strand
CGCAGCGATCCCGCTCGTTCGGATTGTTGAACCTGAAGCCTTCATTGAGCCCCTCTCGCACAAAGTCGAGCTCGGTGCCGTCGATGTAGGCCAGGCTCTTGGGATCGACCAGCACCTTCACCCCATGATCCTCAAAGACGACATCCTCGGCCGCCACTTCATCGGCATATTCGAGCTTGTAAGCCAGGCCAGAGCAACCGGTGGTCTTGACACCGAGCCGGATACCGACACCCTTACCTCGTCGCGCCATATAACGACTGACATGGCGGGCGGCGGCATCGGTCAGGGTAACGGACATGGGGACCAATCAATAGACAAATGATGCTCGGGCAAGCTGGGCTCAGCCGTGGCGCTGGCGGTAGTCATTGACAGCCGCCTTGATCGCATCTTCAGCCAGGATAGAGCAATGAATCTTGACGGGCGGCAGTGCCAGTTCCTGCGCAATGGCGCTGTTCTTGATACTGGCCGCCTCATCGAGCGTCTTGCCCTTGACCCACTCGGTGACCAGAGAGCTTGAGGCAATGGCCGAGCCACAGCCGTAGGTCTTGAAGCGAGCATCCTCAATCACACCGGTCTGGGGATTGACCTTGATCTGCAACTTCATGACGTCACCACACGCAGGGGCACCAACCATCCCGGTTCCCACGGAGTCATCCGTCTTGTCGAATGAACCGACGTTGCGGGGGTTTTCGTAGTGGTCAACAACTTTCTCGCTATAGGCCATTTGCTGTTTCCTCAAGTTAAGGGCCGCTTTGAGGCGACCAAAACCATGACTGTTGGATTTTTCAATGCGCTGCCCACTGAATCGTGCTCAGGTCAATGCCGTCCTTGTGCATCTCCCAAAGCGGCGACAACTCACGCAGACGAGCCACGTTATCGCGAATGGTTTGCACGGCGTAGTCAATTTCTTGTGCGGTGGTCCAGCGGCCGATGGTCATGCGCAGGCTGCTATGGGCCAATTCATCGCTGCGTCCCAGGGCCCTGAGCACGTAGCTGGGCTCCAAGCTGGCGGAGGTACAGGCCGATCCGCTGGAGACCGCCACACCCTTGATGCCCATAATGAGCGACTCGCCTTCCACAAAATTGAAGCTCATGTTCAGGTTGTGCGGCACCCGCTTCTCCGGATGCCCGTTGAGGAACACTTCCTCGATGTCGGACAGCCCCGCCAAGAGCCGCTGTTGCAAACTCCGAATACGCTCGTTCTCGGCATGCATCTCTTCCTTGGCGATGCGGTAAGCCTCGCCCATGCCCACGATCTGGTGAGTCGGCAAGGTGCCAGAGCGCATGCCCCGCTCATGGCCGCCCCCATGCATCTGGGCCTCTAGCCGCACCCTGGGCTTGCGCCGAACAAACAGGGCACCGACACCTTTGGGACCATAGGTCTTGTGCGAGGTCAGACTCATCAGGTCGACCGGCAGCGTGCCCAGATCAATGTCAACCCGGCCAGTGGCCTGGGCAGCATCAACGTGGAAAATGACGCCCTTTTCCCGGCAGATGGCGCCAATCGCCGCAATGTCCTGAATGACGCCGATCTCATTGTTGACAAACATGACACTGGCCAGAATGGTGTCAGGCCGGATGGCTGCCTTGAACGCTTCCAGGTCCAGCAGCCCGTCGGGCAGCACATCAAGATAAGTCACTTCGAATCCCTGGCGCTCGAGCTCTCGGCACGTGTCGAGAACTGCCTTGTGTTCGGTCTTGACGGTGATCAGGTGCCGTCCCTTGCTCTTATAAAAGTGGGCCGCTCCCTTGATCGCCAAATTATTCGACTCGGTGGCGCCGCTGGTCCAGACGATCTCGCGCGGATCAGCGCCAATGAGCTGGGCCACCTGCTCACGGGCTTTCTCCACCGCTGCCTCAGCCTCCCAGCCCCAAGCATGGCTACGCGAGGCCGGATTGCCGAAATGCTCACGCAACCAGGGGATCATGGCATCGACCACACGCGGATCACAGGGATTGGTGGCGCTGTAATCGAGATAGATCGGGAAATGAGGCGTTTGCATGTGTGCTTGCTATGAAAGGGTGTTGGCGAGAGCCCGGAGAGGCCCTCGCCAGCAAAACCGGCGGCCTTGCGACCGCCTCAAAGTCAGGTCTTGGAAAAGGCCGCGCCCAGGGCGAACACCGAGTTGGGCGCATTGACACGGACCGGCTTGACGGCCGGCGCTGCAAACACAGCCTTTTTGACCGGTGGCGTGTTCTCAATCACCAGACCCTTGGCCAGCTGATCGTCGACCAGCTTTTGGAGCGTGACCGAATCGAGAAACTCCACCATGCGGCTGTTGAGGGAGGCCCACAGTTCGTGGGTCATACAGCGCCCGCCCTCGCCGTTACAGTTTTCCTTGCCACCGCAGTTGGTGGCATCCAGCGGCTCATCAACCGAAACAATGATGTCAGCCACCGTGATGTCGCTGGCCTTGCGACCCAGGGTATACCCACCCCCAGGGCCGCGGGTGGATTCCACAAGCTCGTGGCGGCGCAGCTTGCCGAACAGTTGCTCCAAGTAGGACAAAGAGATCTGTTGCCGCTGGCTGATGGCCGCCAGGGTGACAGGGCCGCTATTCTGGCGCAGGGCCAGATCAATCATGGCGGTGACCGCGAAGCGGCCTTTGGTTGTGAGACGCATTTTCAAGCTCCTTCAAACGATGGCTTGACCCAATTTCTGGTTCACTGGTCGCCGAAACAACCAGCACGCTTTCCACCCTCTTCGCTTGCTCGTTTTCAGAGCCTGCGGAACTCCCAATCCCCGTCTTTGTTGAGCGATTTTCTCGAGTATAGCAGAAAAAACCCACTGTTTTTATGGGGAATGCATACCACTCAGTCGCAAACTGTACTTTACAGTTTTTCTCGGGATTGACGCAAGGGGGTGACGAAAAAAAATTACGCCATGCCGGCTGTTGAATCGCTACCCGGGGCGCCGAGAAACCGTCGCTTGAGCTCAGAGAGTTGATCCCGAACCCGGGCTGCCTTCTCAAATTCAAGGCCGCGGGCATGCTCGAGCATCTCTTTTTCCAGCTGTTTGATCCGGCGAGCCAACTCTTTCTCGCTCAACTCCTCCGCCAGGGGTACACCGGACTCCGCGCCGCCGGCCTGAGGCACGTCCTTGTCGCTGTACACCCCATCAATCAGGTCGCGGATGCGCTTGACCACCCCTCGGGGCGTGATGCCATGCGCCTGGTTGAACGCAATCTGTTTACGCCTGCGACGCTCGGTCTCATCCATCGCCTTGCGCATGGACTCGGTGATTCGGTCTGCATACAGAATGGCCCGGCCACTGAGGTTGCGGGCGGCGCGGCCTATCGTCTGGATCAAGCTGCGCTCGGCACGCAGAAAACCTTCCTTGTCAGCATCCAGAATGGCCACCAGTGACACCTCCGGCAGGTCCAGGCCCTCCCTGAGCAAGTTGATGCCCACCAGCACATCGAAGGCGCCCAGGCGCAAATCGCGGAGGATTTCCACCCGCTCGACAGTGTCCACATCGCTGTGCAGGTAGCGCACCTTCACCCCGTTGTCTGAGAGGTAGTCGGTCAACTGTTCAGCCATGCGTTTGGTCAGGGTGGTGATCAGCACCCGTTCATTGCGATCAACCCGAATCCGGATCTCGCCCAGGACATCATCGACCTGATGCACGGCAGGCCGGACCTCGACCTCAGGGTCCACCAGACCTGTGGGTCGCACCACCTGCTCGACCACCTGCCCCGAGCGCTGCTGCTCGTAGGCGGCCGGTGTGGCCGAGACAAAGATCGCCTGACGCATCCGGGCCTCAAATTCCTCAAAGCGCAGGGGCCGGTTGTCCAGCGCACTGGGCAGGCGAAAGCCATACTCCACCAGAGTCACCTTGCGGGAGCGATCCCCGTTGTACATGGCGTTGAGCTGGCCAATCATGACATGGCTCTCGTCGAGGAACATCAGGGCATCGGCCGGCAGGTAGTCGCACAAAGTCGCAGGGGGAGCACCCGGGGGCGACCCACTGAGGTGACGGCTGTAGTTCTCGATGCCTTTGCAGTGGCCGACCTCGGCAAGCATCTCCAAATCAAACCGGGTGCGCTGCTCCAGGCGCTGGGCCTCCACCAGTTTGCCGGCACCGACCAGCTGCGCCACCCGTTCAGACAACTCCAGCTTGATGCTCTCCACCGCCGCGAGCACCTTGTCGCGCGGCGTGACGTAGTGGCTTTTCGGATAGATCACAAAACGCGGGATCTTCTGTCGGATGCGGCCGGTCAGCGGGTCAAAGAGTTGCAGCGACTCGATTTCATCGTCAAACAATTCGAGACGAATGGCCAGCTCCGAATGTTCGGCCGGAAATACATCGATCACATCGCCCCGAACGCGAAAGCATCCACGACCAAAGTCTGTGTCGTTACGGCCGTACTGCATGCGAATCAGACGCGCAATGATGTCCCGCTGCCCAATGCGATCACCCTGCCGAACGATAAAGCGCATTTCGGTGTAATCCTCGGGGGCCCCGATGCCATAAATTGCGCTGACCGTGGCAACGATCACCGTATCGCGCCGCTCCAGGACGCTTTTGGTGGCCGACAACCGCATCTGTTCGATGTGCTCATTGATGGCCGAGTCCTTCTCGATGAAAAGATCTCGCTGGGGCACATATGCCTCGGGCTGGTAATAGTCGTAGTAGCTGACAAAGTATTCCACCGCATTTCGCGGGAAAAACTCTCGAAACTCGCTGTAGAGCTGTGCAGCCAGGGTTTTGTTGGGCGCAAAGACGATAGCTGGACGACCCATTCGGGCGATCACGTTGGCCATGGTGAAGGTCTTGCCCGAGCCGGTCACGCCGAGCAAGGTTTGGAAAGCCTCCCCGTCCTGCACACCCTCGACCAGCTTAGCGATGGCCTGGGGCTGATCGCCCGCTGGCGGATAGGGCATGAAAAGCTCGAAGGGTGAATCGGGAAATTGCACGTACTCGCCCTTAGGGGCCGCTACGGCCTGGGTGGCATCGACGGTCATCTGTGACATTGGACTTACGGGGCGCCGTTAAAATCGGGGTAACCAGACAGCATACGCGATTGCAAGCAACCCAATCCACCTGGGCCGAGCGTTCAACGCCGCTTCCGTCTGATCCCCTTCCCGAAACTCAGCATCCCGGAACTTCAGCATGTCCCTGTTCAACGCCGTCACCATGGCCCCTCGCGATCCGATCCTGGGTCTGAACGAACAATTTGCCGCAGACACCCACCCGAACAAGGTCAATCTTGGGGTCGGCGTCTACTACGACGATGAAGGCAAGCTGCCACTGCTTCAATGCGTGCTGGCGGCCGAAAAGAAGATGGCAGAAAAGCCATCGCCGCGCGGCTATCTGCCGATCGATGGCATCGCCGCCTACGACAGTGCCGTCAAGGCTCTGGTTTTTGGGGCTGACAGCGAGCCCGTCCGCGCCGGCCGGGTGGCGACGGTGCAAGCCTTGGGCGGTACAGGGGGGCTGAAGATCGGCGCGGACTTTCTGCGTCGACTCAAGCCCGGCTCAAAGGTTTTGATCAGTGATCCGAGCTGGGAGAACCACCGGGCTCTGTTCACCAACGCAGGCTTTCAAGTGGACAACTACCCCTACTACGATGCAGCGCGGAGGGGTATCAATTTCGACGGCATGCTGGCTGCGCTCAAGGCGGCCCCAGCCGGCACCATCGTGGTGCTGCATGCCTGCTGCCACAACCCGACCGGCTACGACATCAGCGCGGCGCAATGGGACCAGGTGGTCGCGGCGGTCAAGGACGGCGGGCTGATTGCCTTTCTGGATATGGCTTATCAAGGCTTCGGTCACGGCATCGCCGAGGATGGTGCGGTCATTGGTAAGTTTGTGGCCGCGGGGCTGGACTTCTTCGTCTCCACCTCCTTCTCCAAGAGTTTCAGTCTCTATGGTGAGCGCGTGGGGGCTTTAAGCGTGCTGTGCCAGAACAAGGATGAAGCCGACCGGGTGCTCAGCCAGCTCAAGATTGTGATCCGCACCAACTACTCCAATCCACCCACCCATGGTGGCGCGCTGGTGGCGACGGTTCTGGGTACGCCCGAACTGCGCCAGCAGTGGGAGAAGGAACTGGCTGGCATGCGCAGCCGCATCAAGCAGATGCGGCAGAAGCTGGTCGACGGCCTCAAGGCCGCCGGCGTTCAACAGGACATGAGCTTCATCACCCGTCAGATCGGCATGTTCAGTTATTCGGGGCTGAGCAAAGACCAGATGGTCAGGCTGCGCAGCGAATTCGGCATCTACGGCACCGACACAGGCCGGATGTGTGTGGCGGCCCTGAACAGCCGCAACATCGGACATGTATGCGCCTCAATTGCCAAGGTGGTCTGATCTGAGGTCATCCCGCGGAATAACCGGGGCCGTGGAGTTTACGACCTGTAAGATTTCTGACAGCTTGTCACACTTTTAGAGGCGACGCTCTCCTCTCCAAGCTCGGCAGCTGTTATATTGCTGCACCGCAACAAAATCGCCTACACAGGAGTCAACATGCTCTATCAGGTCTATGAAACCCAGCGCACGTTGATGGAACCTTTCGTGGACTTCGCGCAGGCGGCGGCCAAGCTGTTCAGCAACCCTCACTCGCCCGCGGGCGCACATCCTTGGGCTCAGCGCCTATCTGCCGCCTACAGCCTCTTCTATCGGCTGGGCAAAGACTACGAAAAGCCCGCTTTCGGCATCACGTCGGTTGAAGTACAGGGTGTGCCGGTAGCGATTCAGGAGCGGGTCGAGGTCGACAAGCCCTTCTGCGAATTGCGTCGCTTCAAGCGACTGAGCGACGATGCACAGACGCTGGCGGCACTGAAGGCGCAACCGGTCGTGCTGATCGTTGCGCCTTTGTCGGGTCACTATGCTACTTTGCTGCGCGATACGGTACGGCACATGCTCAAGGATCACAAGGTCTACATCACCGACTGGCGTAATGCCCGGATGGTCCCCCTGGATCAAGGTGACTTCCACCTCGACGACTACGTGGGCTACGTGCAGGAGTTCATACGGCACCTGCAAAAGCGTTACGGCCATTGCCACGTGGTGAGTGTGTGTCAGCCCACCGTTCCGGTTCTCGCTGCGGTCTCGCTGATGGCCTCCCGCGGCGAGCAAACGCCGCTGACCATGACGATGATGGGCGGTCCCATCGATGCGCGCAAATCGCCCACGGCTGTCAACAACCTGGCGATGAACAAGAGCCACTCCTGGTTCGAGAACAACGTTATCTTCCGGGTGCCCCATAATTTCCCGGGGGCCGGGCGGCGCGTGTATCCTGGTTTTCTGCAGCATGCCGGCTTTGTCGCCATGAATCCTGACCGGCACGCCAACAGCCACTACGACTACTTCAAGGACCTGATCAAGGGCGATGACGCCAGCGCCGAGGCACACCGCAAGTTCTATGACGAGTACAACGCCGTGCTCGACATGGATGCGCACTATTACCTGGAGACCATCCGCACCGTATTCCAGGAATTCAAACTGGTGCACGGCACGTGGCAAGTTCTCAATGACCAGGGGGAGCCGGAGCCGGTGCGTCCGCAAGACATCCGCCACACGGCCTTGATGACGGTAGAAGGCGAACTCGACGATATCTCAGGTTCGGGCCAGACGGCCGCCGCGCACGGGCTGTGCACTGGCATTGCCAAATCCCTGAAGAAGCATCTGGAAGTGCCCGGTGCCGGTCACTACGGCATCTTCAGCGGACGTCGCTGGCGAGACCTGGTCTACCCGCAAGTTAAGACCTTCATCCGGGAAGGTCAGGCCAGCCTCCCGAGCAAAGGCGGGCGCGACTCTGCCAAGGCCTCGGACCGGCCCTCCAAGGTCACTGCGCACAAATCCAGTCGCAGCGCATCGAAGAAGCCGGCCCGCAAGACAGCCAGCCGGTCGGGCGCGTCGCGCGCCTGAGTTGCAAACGGCTCTGGCCAGGCCCCGGTTCATGAAGCCTGCCCGATCATCGTTGGCCGACCGGCTGCACGAGGCCCTGCCGCAGACCCAATGCACCCGTTGCGGCTACCCGGATTGCCGAGCTTACGCGGAGGCCATGGCCGCGGGAGAGGCTGGTATCAACCAGTGCCCGCCCGGCGGGGCCGAGGGCATCGCCCGGCTGGCCCAGCTTACCGGCCAGCCGGTGCAGCCGCTCAGTTCCAGCCATGGCGTTGAGGCGCCGCTGTCAGTGGCGGTGATCGATGAGAACTGGTGCATCGGTTGTACGCTTTGCCAACCCGTCTGCCCAACCGATGCGATCGTGGGCAGTCACAAGCTGATGCACACCGTGATCGAGTCGGCCTGCACCGGCTGCCAGTTATGCTTACCGGTCTGCCCGGTGGACTGCATTGAGATGGTGGAAGTCACCCACACCACCGGCTGGGCTGCCTGGTCGGCGCAGCAGGCCAGCCAAGCGCGCCAGCGTTATGAGATTCATCAGCGGCGGCAAGCTCAGGCCCGGGTCGAGGCCACAGAGCAACTAGACCACTTGGCGCGGGAGAAGCTGAAGGATTTGGCCGCGCACAGTCAGATCAGGGATCCAAATGAACTCGAGCGCAAACGCCTGCTGATCGAAACAGCGCTAGAACGCGCCCGCAGCCGGCGCGGCTCCGGCCTGAGTCGCTAACCAGGCGTTCGCAGCCGAACGCGCTGCTAGCGCCCCGCCCCGTCAAGGGCTGAAAACGCCGCGATCACCTCAGGAGGAGCCTGCACCAGTTCCAGCAGCACCCCTTCACCGGCAATCGGAAAATCGTCGCTGGCCTTGGGGTGCAGAAAGCAGATGTCAAAACCGGCCGCACCCTTGCGAATACCACCCGGCGCGAAGCGCACGCCCCTGGCGGTGAGCCACTCGACGGCTGCTGGCAGATCGTCGATCCAGAGACCCACATGATTGAGCGGCGTGGTGTGCACCGCAGGCTTCTTGTCGGGATCGAGCGGCTGCATTAAATCAACCTCAACCTTGAAAACACCGCTGCCCATGGCGCAGATGTCTTCATCGACGTTTTCCCGCTCGCTGACAAAGCGCCCGGTGACCGATAGCCCGAGCATGTCCACCCAGAGGGCACGCAGGCGCTGCTTATCCGGGCCGCCTATAGCGACCTGCTGGATACCCAGTACCTTAAAGGGCCGAGGCGAATCATGGGTTGCGAGAGCCACCTCAACTCCCCCGGGTGCGACGGCCGGCTCGATAGCGCACGCCCTGGGATCCAGCGCGCTCGCTATGCGAGGTACCGGCGGGCAGTCGAAAAATCTCACCGGCACCGTAGTGATGATCAACGCCGTTCACACAAATGGTGAAGTCGCCCTCCAGAATCAGGGCACAGGCGTCAAACGGGTGAACATGCTCTTTCATAGCATAGCCCACCGGCTGCTCGACCGAGGTGATCACCTGATACCCCTCGGCTTTGAGCTGCGCTTCAAAAGCTTCCAGATCCATACGCCCCCCTTCACGCAAATTCAATGATGGGCTGATCGACCGCCAGCGACTCGCCCTTGGCAGCAAGCACCTTGCCGACCACCCCATCGGCGGCGGCAAAAAGCACATTTTCCATTTTCATGGCCTCGATCACAGCCACCCGCTCGCCCGCCTGCACCTTCTGCCCCGGCTGTACCGCCACATCGACCAGCAAGCCAGGCATGGGCGAGAGGACAAAACGGCTCATGTCAGGCGGCGCCTTGTACGGCATGAGCCGGTGCAACTGTGCCATGCGCGGAGACACCACCAGAGCCTCGATTCGGGACCCATTGTGTTGGACCACCAAAGCCAAGGGATTGCGCTGGGTGCCACGTTCGACCTGTGCGGTAAAACGCTGCCCGTTCACCGAGCCCTGGATGCAGATCGCATTCAATCGGGAACCACTTTCGATCGCGTAGGTTTTTCCGTCGACCTGAATCACCGCCGGGCCATGAATGCTGCCGGTATCGTCGACCATGACTTCCACATACCGATGGTCTCCCGCCTGGCCAAGCACGATCACGGTGTAGTGCTGACCCACTTTGACATCGTAGCCGGGCAACTGTCCGCCTAGACGGGCGGCCCGCTCGCGCGACTTTCGGCGCACATAGGCAGCCAGAGCCACCAAGAAACCCGGGTCGCTGTGATCCACAGCCTCGGCACTGAAACCCTTGCCGTAGTGCTCGGCGATGAATCCGGTGTTGAAATGACCCTGAACAAAATCGGGATGTGCCAGCAGCGCGGCCTGAAAAGGAATGTTGGAACTGATGCCCCGAATGACAAATCCGTTGAGCGCCTCCCGCATCTTGCTGATCGCATCGAGCCGGTCGCGGCCATGCACGATGAGCTTGGCGATCATCGAGTCATAGAACATCGGAATTTCGCCACCCTCTTGAACGCCGGTGTCCACACGCACGCCATAAAGGGACTGGGTATCGGCCTGAAACATGGTGGCCGTGGGCGGCTGAAAGCGAACCAACCGGCCCGTCGAGGGCAGAAAGTTGCGAAACGGGTCTTCTGCATTGACGCGGCATTCGATGGCCCAGCCTTCGCGTCGCACTTCCTCTTGCATCAAGGGCAGCTTCTCGCCGGCCGCGATGCGAATCATCAGTTCAACCAGGTCCAGGCCCGTGATGCACTCCGTGACCGGATGCTCAACCTGCAGACGGGTGTTCATTTCCAGGAAATAGAAATCCTGATCCTTACCCACCACAAACTCGACCGTGCCTGCACTCTGGTACTTCACCGCCTTGGCCAGGGCCACTGCCTGTTCGCCCATTGCCTTACGGGTGGCGTCGGTGATAAACGGGGAAGGGGCTTCCTCGATCACCTTTTGATGCCGGCGCTGAATCGAGCATTCGCGCTCATTGAGGTAGATCACGTGACCATGCGCATCGCCGAGCACCTGGATCTCGATATGGCGAGGCTCGAGTACATACTTCTCGATGAAGACGCGGTCGTCCCCGAAACTGTTGCGGGCTTCATTGCGGCATGACGAAAAACCCTCAAAGGCCTCCTTGTCATTGAAGGCCACCCGCAAGCCCTTCCCCCCCCCGCCGGCCGAGGCCTTGATCATCACCGGGTACCCGATGGACCTGGCGATCTCGACCGCCTTTTCGGCCGACTCAATCGCATCGTTGTAACCAGGAATGGTGTTGACCTTGGCTTCATTGGCGAGCTTTTTAGAGGCGATCTTGTCCCCCATGGCGGCGATGGAATAGTGCTTGGGGCCGATGAAGGCCATGCCCTCCTCTTCGACCCTTCGCGCAAAGTCCTCGTTTTCCGACAGGAATCCGTACCCCGGATGGACCGCTTGGGCCCCGGTGGCCTTGGCCGCCGCAATGATTTTTTCGGCCGCAAGGTAAGACTCACGGGAAGGCGCCGGCCCCAACAGCACCGCCTCATCGGCCATCTGCACATGGCGCGCTTCCTTGTCGGCCTCCGAATACACCGCTACGGTGGCGATGCCCATCTTGCGGGCTGTGGCGATAACCCGGCAGGCGATCTCACCGCGGTTGGCAATCAGAATTTTCTTGAACATCTTTCAAATCCTCCCCGCGCTCAGAGCGGAATGTTGCCGTGCTTGCGCCACGGGTTCTCAACCTTCTTATCCTTGAGCATCACCAAGGATCGGCAGATACGCTTGCGGGTTTCGTGCGGCAGGATGACATCGTCAATGAAGCCCCGGGCACCCGCCACAAAGGGATTGGCGAAGCGAGCCTTGTACTCTGCCTCCCGGGCCGCAAGCTTCTCTGGGTCCTTCTTTTCCTCCCGGAAGATGATTTCCACCGCCCCCTTGGCTCCCATGACCGCAATTTCGGCATTGGGCCAGGCGAAATTCACATCGCCCCGCAAATGCTTGGAGGCCATCACATCGTAGGCTCCGCCATAGGCTTTGCGGGTGATGACCGTCACCTTGGGCACGGTGCACTCCGCGTAGGCGTACAAGAGCTTGGCGCCGTGCTTGATGATGCCGCCATACTCCTGCGCGGTACCCGGCATGAAGCCCGGAACATCCACAAAGGTGATGACCGGCACGCCGAAGGCGTCACAGAAGCGGACGAAACGGGCGGCCTTGATTGAGCTGCGAATGTCCAGACACCCGGCCAGCACCAGCGGCTGATTGGCGACGATACCTACCGTCTGTCCATCCATACGGGCAAAGCCGACGATGATGTTCTTGGCATAGTCAGGCTGAATTTCAAAGAAATCACCGTCATCCACCGTCTTGAGAATCAGCTCCTTCATGTCATAGGGCTTGTTCGGGTTGTCGGGCACCAGGGTGTCCAGGCTGCGGTCTGCCCGATCGATCGGATCACCGTTGGGGCGCACCGGGGCCTTTTCGCGATTATTCAGAGGCAGGTAGTTATAGAGCCGCCGGATCATCAGCAGCGCCTCGACATCATTTTCAAATGCACCGTCGGCCACACCGCTTTTGGTGGTGTGGGTCAGCGCACCGCCGAGCTCCTCGGCCGTCACCTCCTCGTGAGTGACCGTCTTGACCACCTCCGGTCCGGTGACGAACATGTAGGAACTGTCCTTGACCATGAAGATGAAGTCCGTCATAGCCGGCGAATAGACCGCTCCGCCAGCACTCGGCCCCATGATCAGGCTGATCTGAGGGATCACACCAGAGGCCAGGACATTACGCTGAAACACCTCCGCGTAGCCACCGAGCGAGGCCACACCCTCCTGAATGCGAGCACCGCCGGAATCGTTCAAACCAATCACGGGCGCTCCGACCTTCATGGCCTGATCCATGACCTTGCAGATCTTCTCCGCGTGTGACTCGGACAAGGCCCCACCGAAGACCGTGAAGTCCTGGCTGTAGACGAAGACCAGACGGCCGTTGATCATGCCGTAGCCGGTAACCACACCATCGCCCGGGATCTTGTTGTCCTCCATGCCGAAATCCGTGCAGCGGTGCTCCACGAACATATCCCACTCCTCGAAGGTGCCCTCATCGAGCAAAACCTCCAGTCGCTCGCGCGCGGTCAGCTTGCCCTTGGCATGCTGGGCCTCAATACGCTTGCTGCCACCACCTAGGCGAGCAGCTGCGCGCTTTCTTTCAAGTTGTTCCAGGATGTCCTGCATGTCTTCCTCCAGAAAAATCATTCAAATCGCTCGAGCAGTCTGCGCGCTGCCGTAGAGGCTGCCAGTCGGCCAGCGGCCACATCGGCGCTGACCGACTCCAGCAGGGAGCGCACCGCTGGATGCGCCCGAAAACGCTGCTTCAAACCGGCATCGATGCGTTCCCACATCCAGGCCAATGACTGCTGCTGACGCCGCGCGAGCCGATACCCACCAGCTTCCTGCAGCCGCTGAAATTCAAGCACCTCGGCCCAGAACGCATCGATACCCTGGCCCTGCAAAGCGCTCAACTGGATGGCCCGCGGATGCCAGAAGGATGCGTCGTGGTGCGCCCGGTCGGGATGACCGTGCATGCCCAACAGGCGCAGCGCCGATGTGATCTGAGCCCGGGCACGGGTGGCAGCGTCCACATCCAGGTCGGCCTTGTTGATAACCACCAGATCGGCCAGCTCCATCACGCCCTTTTTGATGGCCTGCAGATCATCGCCTGCATTGGGCAGCTGCATCAGGACAAACATGTCGGTCATGCCCGCTACCGCTGTTTCGCTCTGACCTACACCGACCGTTTCGACGATCACGATGTCATAGCCGGCAGCCTCACACACCAGCATGGCCTCGCGGGTCTTCTCGGCCACGCCGCCTAAAGTGCCGCTGGAGGGACTCGGGCGTATGAAGGCTCGCTCATGCACGGAGAGTTTTTCCATGCGCGTCTTGTCACCAAGGATGGAACCGCCCGAGACGGTGGAAGAGGGATCGACGGTGAGCACCGCAACACGGTGGCCCCTGTCAATCAGGTCTAGGCCCAGAGCTTCAATGAAGGTACTTTTGCCTACGCCCGGCACCCCGCTGATACCCATCCTGAAGGATCGGCCGCTGTGCGGCAGGATGGCCGTCAACAGCTCATCAGCCTGCAGTCGGTGATCGGCGCGGGTCGACTCCAGCAGGGTGATGGCCTTGGCGATGGCGCGGCGCTGCGACTGCGCATCGCCCTGCAGCAGGCCTTCGAGCAGTTCCTGGAGACTCACGTCACGGACTTTCGCGACCCGGTCCGGGCTCAGCCCTGCGCTGCCCGGATCTGCTCGAGCACATCCTTGGCACTGGCCGGTATCGGTGTCCCCGGCCCATAGATACCCTTGACGCCCGCCTCGTAGAGAAAGTCGTAGTCCTGTCGAGGAATCACACCACCGACGAAAACGATGATGTCATGGGCACCCTGCCGCTTGAGTTCGGCCAAAATAGCGGGCACCAGGGTCTTGTGTCCGGCCGCCAGCGTGCTCACGCCCACTGCGTGTACGTCGTTCTCTATGGCCTGACGAGCGCATTCCTCGGGTGTTTGAAACAAGGGCCCCATATCCACATCAAAACCCAGATCGGCATAGGCAGTGGCCACCACCTTGGCGCCTCGGTCATGACCGTCCTGACCCAACTTGGCAATCATGACCCGGGGACGGCGCCCGTACTGCTCGGCAAAGGCAGCGATCTCCTGTTTGAGCTTGTCCCAACCTTCAGCAGAATCGTAAGCGGCAGCGTACACACCGGTCACCTTTTGAATATCGGCGCGATGGCGTCCGAACACCTTCTCCAGCGCATCAGACACTTCCCCCACCGTGGCGCGCAAACGCATGGCCTGGATGCTCAGATCGAGCAGATTACCCTGCCCCGATTGGGCCGCATCCGTTAACGCCTGCAGTGCCGCCTGTACTGCTGCGCCATTGCGCCGTGCCTTGATGTCTTGCAAGCGCGCGATCTGTCCCTCGCGCACCCGGACATTGTCCACTTCGAGGATGTCCACCGTCTCTTCCTGGGCCAGCTTGTATTTGTTGACGCCGACGATCACGTCCTTGCCCGAGTCAATCCGCGCCTGCTTCTCTGCGGCACTGGCCTCAATCTTGAGCTTGGCCCAGCCGCTGTCCACCGCACGGGTCATGCCGCCGAGCGCCTCCACCTCTTCGATGATGGCCCAGGCGGCGTCCGCCATGTCCTGAGTCAGCTTCTCCATCATGTAGCTACCGGCCCAAGGATCAACCACCTTGGTGATCTGGGTCTCTTCCTGAATGATGAGTTGAGTGTTGCGAGCGATACGGGCACTGAACTCGGTAGGTAGCGCGATGGCCTCATCAAAACTGTTGGTGTGCAGGCTCGGGGTTCCACCGAAGACCGCCGCCACGGCCTCGGTGGT
>CAZATV010000049.1:0-5443 GCA_964488145.1 uncultured Polaromonas sp. | reverse complement strand
CGGCACCACAGCAGCCGAGCGGCGCGCATCTTGGCGATTTCCAGATAGAAATTCATGCCGATGGCCCAGAAAAACGAGAGCCGTCCGGCAAAGTCATCGACATCCAGACCCTTGGCCAATGCAGTCTTCACATACTCCTTGCCATCGGCCAGCGTAAAAGCCAGTTCGAGCGCCTGATTGGCACCGGCCTCCTGCATGTGGTAGCCGGAGATCGAGATCGAGTTGAACTTGGGCATGTGCCGCGCTGTGTACTCGATGATGTCGCCGATGATCCTCATCGAGGGCTCGGGCGGGTAGATATAGGTGTTACGAACCATGAACTCCTTGAGGATGTCGTTCTGGATCGTGCCCGAGAGCTGATCCTGCGCAACGCCCTGCTCCTCAGCCGCCACCACATAGCCGGCCAGTACCGGCAACACCGCGCCGTTCATGGTCATGGAGACCGACACCCGATCCAGCGGGATCTGGTTGAACAGAATCTTCATGTCCTCCACCGAGTCGACAGCCACGCCCGCCTTCCCGACATCGCCGGTCACCCGAGGATGATCAGAGTCGTAGCCCCGGTGGGTGGCCAGGTCAAAGGCCACCGAGACACCCTGTCCGCCTGCGGCCAGGGCCTTTCGATAGAAGGCGTTGGACTCCTCGGCGGTGGAAAAACCGGCGTACTGGCGTATCGTCCAGGGTCGAACCGCATACATGGTGGCCTGCGGTCCCCGGATAAAAGGCTCCAGACCCGGTAGCGTATCGGTCAGGGGTAGGCGCGCTGTGTCGTGCGCGGTGTACAAAGGCTTGACCGTGATGCCCTCAGGCGTGACCCAGTTCAGCGACTCCAAATCCCCGCCCGGTGCGGACTTGGCGGCGGCCTTTCGCCAGTCTTCCAGAGAGGCCGGCTTGAATTCCTGGTCTGGCTTTGCGTCGTTCATGGCACCCTTCCTGCGCTCGGTTCTCCCGCTGGGGGACGAACATGACCTACGGCCGACTCAGCGGCCCAATTCCTGACAGACCGTCAGCTGAACGATAGTCTACCCGATTCATAATTATTGATGCAAAATTAAATTTCAGGTAAGCTTCGAACATGGCTGCAGTTATCCCTCTGAGCACCCGGGCCCTCTATGAAGAGGTGGCCGAGCGCCTGCGCGAGCGCATATTCAGGCGGGAACTGCCGCCGGGCAGTTGGATCGACGAACTGAAACTGGCCGAGGAATATGGCATCAGCCGCACGCCCCTGCGCGAGGCGCTGAAAGTTCTGGCCGCGGAGGGTTTGGTCACCATGAAGCTCAGACGGGGGGCATACGTCACTGAAGTGTCTGAGCGGGATCTGGCCGAGGTTTACCACCTGCTGGCCTTGCTGGAGAGCGATGCGGCCGGGGTCGCAGCCGAGCGCGCCAGCGAGCTGCAGATACAGCAGTTACGGCAATTGCACGAGCGCCTGCGGTCGGCCCGGCATGACCGCGAGGAGTTCTTTCGCATCAACGAAGCTTTTCACGGCGAACTGCTGCAGATTGCGGGCAATCGCTGGCGCGATCAGATGGTGGCCGATCTTCGCAAGGTGATGAAGCTCAACCGCCACCATTCGCTGCTCAAAGCCGGCCGCATCGAGGAATCCCTGGCCGAACATGAGGCGATCATGCAAGCACTCCTGGAGCGCAACGGCCCCGCGGCGGCCGATCGCATGCGCGAACACTTCCGGGGCGGACTGGAAGCCGCGAGCTGAGAGCCTCAGAGCCACAGTTGGAAAAAGCGCGCCTGACCCATCGCCGGGTCCAGCTGATAGGGTGCAAAACCAAATTTTTCGTACAGGGAGATGGCGCTGCGGTTGCCATCGAGCACCTCCAGAGTGAGCTTGCAGGCACCACGCCGGTGGGCAACAGCCTTGACCCGCTCAAGCATCAACCGACCCACCCCACGTCCGCGATAGCCCGAAATGACAACGACATCGTGCACGTTGATCAGAGGCTTGCAAGCAAAGGTGGAAAAGCCCTCGATGCAGTTGATCAGGCCAATCGGCAACTCTGCATCAAACGCCAACACACTGAAGGCGGTGGGTCTGGCCGCCAATTCGGCGGCCAGACGATCCCGCGCAAATGCACTTAAAGGCTCGGAGCCACCGGCCGGATCCCGTGCGTACTGATCGAGCAAATCCACCAGAGCAGTTGCGTGCAGAGGGTCGGCGTAGTCGGCCTCGAAAACTTCAATGGCCCGGCTCATGACGATTGAAGCGCCTGGGCCAGACGCTCTGCGGCTCGACGGGCAATATCGGCATCGCGAGCCTCGACCATCACCCGCACCACCGGCTCCGTCCCGCTGGGACGAATCAGGATACGGCCGGAATCACCGAGTTCGGATTGCACCTGCTGCGACAGCGCCTGCAAGGCTCCCCCCTCTTGCCACTGCTGACCAGGCCGCAGCCGAACGTTGATCAGGGTCTGAGGGAACAGATTCACACCGGACAGCAAGTCTGACAGCGAGCGACCGCTGCGCACGATGGCCTGCAACACCTGCAAGGCACTGACCAGCCCATCGCCGGTGCTGTGCTTGTCCAGCGCCAGCAAATGTCCAGAGCCCTCGCCGCCCAGAATCCAACCGCGCCGGTCGAGTTCCTCCAGGACATAGCGGTCACCGACCTTGGCGCGGGCAAATTCCAGCCCGCAGGCCCTGAGGGCCTGCTCAACGGCCAAATTGGTCATCAGGGTGCCCACCACCCCCCCAAGCGATTCCCCGCGCTGGATCCGGTCTCGAGCCATCACCCACAGCAATTCGTCACCGTTGTAGAGCCGCCCCTGCCCATCGACCATCTGCAGCCGGTCAGCATCGCCATCCAAGGCAATTCCGTAGTCGGCGCGATGCTGTGCAACCGCCTCCACCATGGTCTGCGTATGGGTGGCCCCGACATTAAGGTTGATATTGAGCCCATCGGGCGAACACCCGATCCGGATCACCTCAGCGCCCAATTCATGAAAGACCGCCGGCGCGATCTGATAGGCCGCACCATGTGCAGCATCGACCACAATCTTGAGCCCCTTGAGGGTGAGATCGCTGGGAAAACAGCTCTTGCAAAACTCAATGTAACGGCCTGCCGCATCATCGAGTCGACGCGCCTTGCCCAGGTCGGCAGAAGCAACCCAAGCCGGCGACTGGCCCAGCATAGCCTCCACTTCAAGTTCCCATGCATCATCGAGCTTGCTGCCCTGAGCGCTGAAAAATTTGATGCCGTTATCACCGAAGGGGTTGTGGCTGGCGCTGATGACCACACCCAGACTTGCGCGCTGAGTACGGGTGAGATAGGCCACGCCTGGCGTCGGCAACGGCCCGAGCAGAACCACGTCGACACCGGCTGAATTGAAGCCCGACTCGAGTGCGCTTTCGAGCATATAGCCCGAGATGCGCGTGTCCTTGCCAATGAGCACCACTGGCCTGGCGTGAACTCGTTTGAGCACCCGCCCGACCGCATGCGCCAATAGCAGAACGAAGTCAGGCGTGATCGGCGCCTGACCGACCGTCCCACGAATGCCATCGGTGCCGAAATACTGTCTTGCCATGTAAGCCCTTGACGGTGACGGATTCAGACGCGGCCGGGAAAGCCCGGCGCCCTATTTTAGAAACCCGCTCACGCTCACCCACAAAAAAAAGCCGCCTTGCACCCAGTGCAAGGCGGCGTGTTGGTGGGTCGTGCGTGACTCGAACACGCGACCAACGGATTAAAAGTACGCCTGCAAGCTCCTGAGTCTACCCGAAACGTAGTATCCATGCGCCTTTCCAGACGCCATTGCCTAAAAGTATAAAAGTATGTATAAAAGTCAGACTACGCTTTGACACCTATTTCGAAACGCCAAAGAAGTCATCCAGATCGAACTCGATGAACCGCCTCAATCCCATCAAAGAGACGATCCAGACCGTGCGCGGCTACCCCTCCACCCTCGTCATCTACAAGATCGCCGCATCTCGCTACTACTGGGTTCGCTGCTACTTCAACGGCAAGTACAATTGCTCTATGTTTGACATTTAAATAAAGCAAATTGTACAACCCGTAAAGATCGCATACAAGATATTTTCAGCCTACCAAGAAAAGTTGTCCTTAGCCAGATATTTACTATTCAATTCTGAGTCGCTTAACGCTGTCCAAGATCGACTCACCTTGAACCTCCGTGCTGCTATCGGTTTTCGTACAACCGATCATTACTCCTGTCTCAGGGTCGAACCGAATTTGAGCTTGCCGCTGATTTGTTTTAGAGCTGTTTCTAGCCATCAAGGATCCGAAAATAGGTATGAATGCCTTGGGGTCTAACCTTGATTCAGCCATGACGAATGAATAAGTAACTATGAAGATTTGATTCGTTCGGACCGTCGATGTAGTCTTTCCAAACATCCCAACAACGTCCTGATAAGTGGTCTTCCCGATCACCAAGTTAGCCAGATTTTCATCGGTTATCTTTGCCCCCCCAGAGGCAGTTGCGCCGGTTATTCCTACGGTTACTTTTCCATCGCCGGATTTATCATCACCCAAAGCAATCTCAGGACCCACTTTGTCCAAGCTTCTCTCCAGCTTTGCATCGGTCTTTGCGCCACAGTCAACTTGGTTTCCTCGAGGATTCGTCTTGGGAGGCAACCCAGCAACCTCTGAAAAAGCGCGAAAAGCAACTGCAACTCCAGCGATGCCAACTATCACTGCTTTAATATTCGACATTTCATACCTTTCTGAAACTTTTATTGGAATTGACGCCTGATATACAAACCAGGTTTTTAGTGGAATCGGTGAAAAATTTCTCGCCAACTCGACTTCCTTTCATACCATCCATAACACCAAACATCTTGGAGTTGACAAGTGGGACGAGTCTACGGGTATCAGCGTGTTTCATCAATCCAGCAAGTAGAGGGTAATTCCCTAGAAGCACAGGGAAAGCAGATCCAGGCATACGCAGCATCCAGAGGGTGGTATGTTCCTGATGAGAACATCTTCATGGAGGCAGGCATTAGCGGCAGCATTGACTTCAAGGACAGACCTGAAGGGTCGCGACTGCTCCAGACAGTCCAGTCGGGTGACACGATCATCTTCACAAAGTTAGATCGTGCATTCCGCAATGTTCGCAATGCGTTCAACACACTGCACGACCTACGTGAGCAAGGCGTTTCAGTTCACTTCCTGGACCTTGGCGGTGAAGTGACAGGCAACGGTGTCGGCGCCATCGTCTTCGCAGTCATGTCTGCGTTCGCATCGTTCGAACGAGAACGTATTGCTACACGCATTCGTGAGGTCAAGCAGATGCAGAAGATGCAGGGCAAATTCTGTGGTGGTCGCCGTGCGTTCGGTTACGAGATTGTTGACGGCATCAAGGTACCTAAGGATGACGAGCAACAAGTCATCCAGCACATGAGGGCAATGAAGGGTTCAGGTGCAAGTCTGCGTGACATTCAATCGTGGTTGACTGCCACTCACGGTCGCACC
>CAZATV010000048.1:0-20855 GCA_964488145.1 uncultured Polaromonas sp. | reverse complement strand
GGCACATAGTTGGCCACCAGGGTGGGAATGCCAATGCCCAGGTTGACGTAAAAACCATCTTGCAGTTCCTGCGCCGCGCGCGCAGCCATCTGTTCTTGAGTCCAGGGCATGACTTAAGCTCCTTGTGTGGTGACCGTGCGCTTTTCAATGCGCTTTTCAGGCGTCGCGTTGAGTACCAGGCGGTGCACATAGATGCCCGGCAGGTGAATGTCGTCGGGGTGCAGTTGTCCCAGAGGGACGATCTTCTCGACCTCCACCACGCAGATCTTGCCGGCCATCGCCACGGCCGGATTGAAATTGCGGGCGGTGTAGCGAAAGCGCAGGTTGCCCGAGGTATCGGCCACATCGGCCTTGACCAGGGAGACATCGGGCAGCAAAGCACGCTCCATGACATAGGTCTGGCCGTCGAACTCGCGCGTCTCCTTGCCCTCTGCCACCAGAGTGCCCACACCGGTGCGGGTGAAGAAGGCCGGAATGCCCGCGCCGCCAGCGCGCAGTTTCTCGGCCAGCGTGCCCTGCGGCGTAAATTCCAGTTCAAGCTCGCCGGCCAGATACTGGCGCTCAAACTCCTTGTTCTCGCCCACATAGCTGGAAATCATCTTGCGAATCTGCCGCGTCTCGAGCAATTTGCCCAGACCGAAGCCGTCCACCCCCGCATTGTTGGAAATAGCCGTTAGGTTTTTCTTGCCCGAATCGCGCAGCGCTTCAATCAGGGCCTCCGGAATGCCGCAGAGGCCAAACCCGCCTACAGCGATCAACTGGCCGTCCTTGACCACGCCCTCAAGCGCAGCGGCAGCCGATGGAAATAGCTTGTTCACAACAACCTCCTGCTGATAAGACTTCGTGCGGGTCCCCTGGATACGCCGCAAACGCCCTGAACGATACTACGTATACGATTACGTAGTATTGCCTAGTCCGCAAGACCATGTCCACCAAGCTCCGACGCGCGGGCGCCGCGCGCTCCCGCGCTCCAGAGGCACCCGAGCCCCAGGCCGACTACCGGCTGGCCTTTGAGCTGGCGCCCATTGGTCTGGTGCTCTCACGCCAGCGAATCATGGTCGATTGCAACCAGCGCCTGTGCGAAATGTTCGGCGCCAGCCGAGAACAGTTGCTGGGACAGTCCTTCCGGATTCTCTACCCCAGCGCCGACGAATACGAGCGCATGGGCCAGCGGCTGACGGCTGTTTTGAAGAGCCGGGGCGTCTACGCCGACGACCGCATCATGCGGCGCTTTGGTGGGCGGCTGGCGGGCGAAAATTTCTGGTGTCACGTCACCGGGCGCGCCCTCAACCCGCAGGCACCGCATGAGGCGGGCATCTGGAGTTTTGAAGACCTGAGCTCACGCCGCCCAGTGACTGCGCAACTCACCCCGCGTGAAAGGGAAGTGGCGGCCCATCTGATGGAAGGCCTGACCGCCAAGACCATCGGCCGCGCCCTGGGCATCAGCCATCGCACGGTGGAAATCCATCGCGCCCGTCTGATGCGCAAGTACCAAGCTGCCAGCACCGCCGAACTGGTGCACAAACTGCTGGTGGGCTAACACGGCCTGCAGCCCTTCGCCCCCAGCAAAGCAACTTTCAGAAAGCATCGCCGGGCCGCATCAAGCCCGACTTTCTCCGTCCACCACCTCCGCGGCGGTGCGAAAGGCATCGACCGCTGTGGGGATACCGCAGTAGACCGCCGCGTGCAGAAGCAGTTCCTGCAGCTCCTGCGGCGTCACGCCGTTGTTGAGGGCGCCGCGGACATGGCCCTTAAGCTCGTGCTGCTTGCCCAGGGCGGTCAGGATGGCCACCGTGATCAGGCTGCGGGTCTTGAGGTCCAGACCTGGCCTCTGCCAGACATCGCCCCAGGCCTTGGTGGTGATGTGGTCCTGAATCGCCTCTGAAAACCCGGTCACGCCGGAGAGGGCTCGGTCCACATAGGCCTGACCCATGACCTGCTGGCGCAGCTTGAGGCCGCGATCGTAAGCCGGTCCTTTGCCAGACGGAGCGCTTGAATCTTGATCAGACATGATGAATCGGTTCCGGTAGTCGCAGGAAGCCCAAGCATAACGGCCGGGCTGCGCCAGCGGGGGTTGGGCCTGGTCTTATCATTCGCGAATTCTTTTCAAGCCCACGTCTCATGAGCCGTTACCCCTACCCCGCCCTGACCGACCTGCCCGAGGACATTCGCGAGCGCATCCTGCAAGTGCAAGAAAAAGCCGGCTTTGTGCCCAACGTTTTTCTGGCCCTGGCCCGGCGGCCAGCCGAATGGCGCGCTTTTTTTGCGTACCACGATGCACTGATGCTCAAGGAAGAAGGACATCTGAGCAAGGGCGAGCGGGAGATGATCGTCACCGCCACCAGTGCGGCCAACCACTGTCTGTATTGCGTGGTGGCGCACGGTGCGATTTTGCGTATCTACGAGAAGCAAGCTCTACTGGCCGATCAGGTCGCCATCAACTATCGCAAGGCTGACCTCAAGCCCAGGCAACGGGCCATTCTGGACTTCGCGATGAAGGTCTGCCTGCATTCAGATCAGATTGAGGACAGTGACTTTGAAGCGCTGCACGCCCATGGGCTGGACGATGAGGACGCCTGGGACATTGCGGCCATCACGGCCTTCTTCGGGCTGTCCAACCGCATGGCCAGTTTCTCGGGCATGATGCCCAATGCCGAGTTCTATCTGATGGGCCGGGTGCCCAAGCAGAAGGGCTGATGGGAGTCAGACGCTGAAATCGCGCCGAGGGCGGCGCTCCTACAAAACATCCATCGCGACGGGGGGGCGCTCCTACAAAACATCCATCGCGCCGAGGGCGGCGCTCCTACAGTCCGTGGTCGGGCACGGCCCATCGTCAAAGCAGCACCCTCGCGGCGATCGTCCTGCTGTTGGAGCGGCGCCCTCGCCGCGATCTTCTCTTTGTGTGAGCGGCGCCTTCGCGGCGATCTTCTCTTTGTGTGAGCGGCGCCCTCGCGGCGATAGACGGTCTCAAACGGTGGCCAAATCACGCAGCCAATCGGGCAGGGCCATGGCCTTCTGTTTGGGAAAATCCACCCACATGGTGGTAGCGCCACCGGCTGCATAAATCAGGCCCGGCGCATCGGCCCTCTCCATCGTGACCCAGGTCTCAAAGGTGGTTCTGCCCGGATCGCTGGCGTACATCCTGAGCAAGACCTGCCCCGGATATTCGAGCTGCTTGTAGAAATTGCAGAAGGCATTGACGATGACGATGCCCTCTCGATCAGCGGCCGGCACCTGCTGCAGGCTGTTGAGCCAATCGATGCGTATGGTCTCCATGTAGCGGAAATAGCTGGTGTTGTTCAGGTGCCCCATCGCATCCATATCGCCCCAGCGTATGGGCATCTCCATCTGATAGACCAGTTTCTTTTTTTCGGGAATCTCGATCCGCATGCACGCTCCTGGAGGCAAGCTGTCACCGACGTGAGTCGGGGTCGAACGAAGAAGCAGGCCCTTGCATAAAATCGCAGGTCTTCTTCACCGACCCTATTATCCCGGAGCCCCCATGACCCCCCCAGATCTGCTGGCCCAGTTCGGCCCGCGCGAAGCCATGGAATATGACGTTGTGATCGTCGGTGCAGGCCCGGCCGGTCTGGCTGCGGCCATACGCATCAAGCAACTGGCTCAGGACAAAGGCCAGGACGTGTCAGTGGTGGTTCTGGAGAAGGGTTCTGAGCCAGGCGCACACATTCTCTCGGGCGCAGTGATGGATCCGCGCGCGATGAACGAGCTGATCCCAAACTGGAAGGAACTGGGCGCCCCCTTGAATCAGCCGGTCACCGGCGACGATCTGCTGGTGCTCAGCGAAACCGATGCCACCCGCACGCCCGACTGGCTGATGCCGCGTAACTTCCACAACGAAGGCTGCTATGTCATTTCGCTGAGCAATGTGGTCAAGTGGATGGCCTCACAGGCCGAATCCCTGGGCGTGGAAATCTTTCCTGGCTTTGCGGCCGCCGAGGTGCTCTTTAACGAGGGCGGCGCGGTCAAGGGCGTGGCCACCGGTCATCTGGGTCTGGGCAAGGACGGCGCGCCCACCGACCACTTTCAACTGGGCATGGAGTTGCATGCCAAGTACACCGTGTTCGCCGAAGGCGCGCGCGGCCATCTGGGCAAGCAGTTGCTCGAAAAATTCAAACTGACCGATGGCAAAGACCCGCAGACCTTTGCCATCGGCATCAAGGAGTTGTGGGAGATTCCCGCCGACAAGGCCAAGCCCGGCCTGGTGGTGCACACCGCCGGCTGGCCCCTCAATGACGAGGCCTTCGGCGGCGGCTTTCTCTACCACCTCGAAGGCAACCAGGTCACCCTGGGCTATGTGATTGGCCTGGATTACCAGAACCCCTGGATGAGCCCCTTTGAGGAAATGCAGCGATGGAAGACCCATCCGGCCATCCGAGCGCACATTGAAGGGGGCAAGCGCATCGGCTACGGCGCCCGCGCGCTCAACAACGGCACACCGCAGGCCTTGCCCAAAACCGTGTTTCCCGGGGGAGCGCTGGTCGGTTGCGATGCAGGCTTTTTAAACGCTGCCCGCATCAAAGGCAGCCACGCCGCCCTCAAGAGTGGCATGCTCTGCGGTGAGGCCGCCTTCGAGGCCGTGATCGCCGGACGCGCGGGCGATGAGCTCGGCGCCTTCGAAGAAAAGTTCAAGGCCAGTTGGTTGCATGAAGAACTGTGGACCTACCGCAATTTCAAGAACTGGTTCAAGAAGAGTCCGCTGGTGGGCAAGCTGATGACCGGTGTGGAGCACTGGTTCTTGCCCAAGGTCGGTGTTCAGAGCCCGCCCTGGACGATCCGCAACGCCGCGAAGGATCACGCCAAGCTGCGACCGGCCACCGAGATGCCGCAGATCCACTACCCCAAGCCCGATGGCGTGATCAGCTTTGACCGGCTCTCCAGCGTCTTCATCAGCAACACCAACCACGAAGAAAACCAGCCGGCCCACCTGACCCTCAAGGATGCCCGCGTTCCGGTGGCCCATAACCTGGCCCGCTATGCCGGGCCCGAGGGGCGGTACTGCCCCGCCGGGGTTTATGAGTTCGTCAAGAACGACGACGGCAACGACCGCCTGCAGATCAATGCGCAAAACTGCGTGCATTGCAAGACCTGCGACATCAAGGACCCGACGCAGAACATTGTCTGGGTCACGCCCGAAGGGGGCGGCGGCCCCAACTACGTCGGGATGTAAGCCTCGCCCCCTCAAGACGGGGTCGGGCGCTCGCCCCTCCCGGCACGAGGCACTTCCCTTAGGACGGTCTGGGGCATGGGTCGGGGCTGATTTGTGCGGGCTGCGTCAGGCCTGCGCCCGTGTCCAGGGCGCCGGCACCCACCGCGAATGCCGCAATACGGTGACCTTGCGCGCCAGGAATAGGTGAGCAACAGGCAGGCGCTCCAACCTCGAACTGCCAGCCGAAATCGGCTGATCTGCCCGCCCACGGCCCTGCTTTGAGGGATATCGGGCAAATCCAAACCCGGAACTTCGTCCTTGAATTCGAAATCACTCACCACCCTTTAAAGACATTTTTTAATAATGATTTAGACAAACAAAACATTTAAAAACAACTCTCTCCGAGGTCATACCGGTGAAAGCGCAGAACACCAAGGGCCTCAAAAAAACGCTAATGCCAGTAAATGACAGTTTCAAAACGTCACAAAACGTCATATCCTACGGGGAAAGGAGTTGCCGAACCGCTCGGCGGGGCGTGGCCTGCGTCAATTTATCTTGGGATCCAGAGACGTCATCAAGGCTGTCAAGGTCGAGGTCCTTGAACAGCGAATATTGTTGTCGGCCGATTTGATCGTGCCCGACAGCAGGGATTTGCTGCGCACCCAAGCGGCCGAATCTGCCCCGGTCAACCCACAGGCCCCCACCGAATCGGTCTCCTCCTCAGCTTGGACGGAGCCGGCCACGCCGGACCCCCTGACAGTCCATTCTCCTTCGGGGGCTTCGCTCGACCTGACCGACGCGCCAGCCGGTGAGCGTCTGGACCTGCCGCCGGGCTACACCCTGACCGGCTCAGGTCTTTGGGCTGGTCCGCTGGTCAACACCGGCACCGTGGCGCCGGGCGAATCTCCCGGCGTGCTGTCGGTGCAGTCCTTTGAACAGGACGCCAGCGCCACCCTGAAACTGGAGATTGGGGCCACCACTCCCGGCGCAGGCGCCAGCAACCCCCTGGCCGGGCACGATCAGGTTGCCGTCAGTGGTCAGGCCCGGCTGGCCGGCATGTTGTCGCTGGACTTCATCAACGACTTCCGCCCCACGGCCGGGCAGGTTTTCGATGTGATGACCTGGAGCAGCCGCCAGGGTTCCTTCTCCTCCTACACGGGTCTGTATGCAGGCAACGGCATCTACCTCAAGCCGGTCTACGAGGCCAACCGGCTGCGTCTGGTGGCCACCGCCCTGCCCGGTCTGGACCAACTGTCGGTGGCCGGGGTGCCGCAGGCCCAGCAAGCCCTCGATCAGTGGCTGAGCCAGCTGGCCAACAACCTGAGCCAATCGGCCCTGACGCTCGATGCTTCTCTGGAAGTGGGCGGCATGCGCCTGTCGGGTCAGTGGCGGCTGGCGGTCGCGCCCCTGGCCAACAACCAGTTGGAAACCACTTGGACCGCTGTGGATGTCGGGGCCCAATGGTCGCTGCCGGGACTCACCGGCTCGCTCAGCGGTATCAACGGTTCCCTGGTGATGGGCCCCAGCACGCTGCAGGTCAACCTGTCGGGGCAGGGCGCCCTGTCGGTCGGCGACGGGCCTGCCCTTTCGGGGCGCATGAATCTGGCCTACCAGTCGGGGCGTCTGGCCGTGGCCGCCACCGGAGTGGCCCTGCAACTGGGGGAACCCTCGCGGGGGCCGGCCATCGGGCTGAGCAATGGCACCTTGGCACTGACCTCCGGCGGCGGGCAGTACGAGCTGCTGCTCAGCGGAGACGGTCTGGTGCAGGCGCTGACCGGGGTCTCGCTGCAGGGCCGGCTGCAATACAGTGCCAGCAGCAGCTCGGCGGGCATGCTCAAGGCGACGGGTGCCACACTGCAGTTGGGCGAACTCGGATCGGTCACAGGGGACCTGAGCTTTACCAGCAGCAACCGACAAGCCGATGGCTATACCGTGCAGGAACTGGCACTGGGTGCGCGCGTCAGCAGTGCCACGCTGCAGCTGGGCGCGCTGACCCTCAATGCCAGCCAGGGCGTGCTGGGTCTGGTCTGGGGCAGCTCCACACCAACCACTGGGCTGGGCACGGCCACCCGGTTCAGTGCGCTGCGCGGCGAGCTTGACCTGTCACTGGCGCTCGACAGCGCCGTCACCCTCAGCGGCCAGCGGGTACGCATCAGCCACAACACCCTCACCGAGACGCTGCGGCGGGACATCGTGCTGCCCGACGGGCAAACGCTGTTGATGGATCTGGCGGCCGAGCAGACGCAGGTCAGCGGCCGCTTCCGCGCCGAGATCACTGGCCTGCTGAGCTTCGAAGGCGACCTGGCGCTCGATGCCACCAAGCGGGTGCGCCTGCTGTCCAACGGCCAGGCGGTCGAGCTGACCGAATATGCGCTGTCGGGATCGCGTGTGGCGCTGGCCTTCGCCCCCGGCGCAGGCGGCAGCGCAGCAGCGCTGTCGGCCCTGGAGGCCGATATGGCCTTCGTCTACGCCAAGGACAACCAGGGCAATAGCTGGATCAGCAGCCGGGGAGCCGCCGGCTCCCTGGTGGTGGCCGGCTACGCCCTGGAAAACCTGCAATCGGCCCAGTGGTCAATCAACCGCGCCGTCAACGTCAGCAGCGCCCTGGCCGGCGTGACGTTGGACTGGTCGGAGACGCGGCGCTTTGCCCTGGCCTCGGGCCGCAGCTTTGTGCTCGACCAAGTGGGCGATGTGCTCACCCTGCCGGTTCAGGGCACACTGGTGCTGGGCGACAACCGCCTGGCTGGTCAACTGCAGATTGGCTACGACCGCAGCCGTAATGAATGGAACCTGAGCGCCACCGATGCGCAGTGGTGGCTGGCGGCCGGGCCGGCTTTTGTCAGGCTCAATCAGGTCAATGCGCAACTGCGCATTGACAGCCAGCGTCGGCGCGTCGGCGAAATCAGTGGCCAGGTGGAGGTCGGCGGCATCGCCGGCCTGCAACTGTCCTCTAGCAGCGCGAGGGTGACTTTCAATGACCTGGCCGGCAGCTACGCGGTGGCTCTGACCGGTGCCAGCATCCACATCGAGGGCTTCGGACAGATCAGCGGCAACCTGAGCATCAGCCGGCAGGACGATGCCCGCGGCGAACGGCTGGTGATTGCCGGCACGGGCCTGTCAGCCACCATCGGACCGGCCGGTGCGCAACTGCAGGTCAGCAATGCCAGCCTGGGCCTGATCCTCACGCGCGATGCCCTGGGCCAGGCCGGCTACGCCCTGGTGGCACAGGGCGGCCTGAGCCTGAGCACCAGCGGCAATGCGTTCAATCTGAACGCCGCCCAGGCCCGCGTCGAGATCAATCGCCTGGGCAGCAGCCTCAATGAAACCCTGACACTGGGCAACGGCTCGACGGTCACGCTGCGCTTTGATGACGAGCGCCCGCGCACGGCGGTATCGGTCAGCGGCGCCACCTTGCAGCTGGGCAGCTGGGGCAGCCTCAGCGGAGACCTGCGCATCGACAGCCGGGTGGTGACTGTCGGCTCGGGTACACGCCAACAACTGGAGATTGGGCTGGAAGGGGCCAGTGCCTCGCTGACTCTGGGCGGACCCAGCGTCAGCCTCAGCGGAGCCAGCGCGGCGGTGCTGCTGTTCAGCGAGACCGTCAACAACCAGGCACAGCTGCGTTATGCCATCGCGGCGGAGGGCCAGGCTGCCCTGTCGGGCGTCAGCGGGCTGAGCCTGAGCGCACAGCGCCTGCAGGTCTCGATCAACCGGACCGGTACGGCCCAGGACCGCAGCATAGCCACCCCCACAGGCTGGCTGCAACTGGCCCAACGCGATGATGAAACCCGCATTCGCGGCTACGGTACGGTCGGGGTGGGCAACTGGCTCAGCGCAGAAGGCGATGTGTTCATCGAATCGCGCCAAAACCAGAGCGTGACGCTCAGCGATGGCAGCAGCGCCACGGTCAACATGCTGCTGCTCGGCGGCAGCGGCCTGTCGGCCTCGGTCAGCGCGGGGGCCAACCTGGCGCTGGGCGATGTCAACCTGGCCCTGGCCCTGAGCACCGAGACTGGCAACACGCCGCGCCGCTGGATCAGCGGCACGGCCACTGTGGGCTCGGCCACCCTCGATGCGGTTGCGCAGGCCACGATCGACGTGGGCCTACTGGACATCAACCGACAGCTGGCCAGCGACGGCAGCCTCTACACCTTCAACGACGAGAAGGTGATCAACTGGCGGCCGACCGAAACCAGTACGGGCCTGCCGCTGGTTATCAACGACACCAGCGCCCTCATTCTGGATACCCAGGTCGCCCGTCTGGCCACGGCGATCCAGGGCCGGCTCGATATCGGCGGGGCCAGCATCAGCGGTACCTTCCACATCGCCGAATCGGGCCAGGTGGTGGGCGGTCAGCTGGTGCCCGGCTGGGCGGTTCTGGCCAACAACGCCAGCGTGTCCCTGCAAGCCAACGGAGCCAGCGCCCGCATTGAAAACGTCACCGGCAACCTGCGGATTGCCGCCGATGGCACCAGCGGGACCCTGTCCGGCGATGGTTCGGTCACCGGAATCGATGGCCTGAGCGCCAGTGGATCGCTGGTGGCCAGCTTCAGCAACAACCGGCTGCAACTGGCCGGTCAGCTGGAGATGGCGGTGGCCGGCGTGGGCCAGCTTGCGGGCAACTTCTCGGTCATCAAGGAACCAACGGTCTTCTCGGTGCCGGAGTATGAGACCCGGCAGGCGGTGCTCAATGGCAGCGGCGTGGCCAGCGAGGCGCAGGCCGGCGGCCAGATCAGCACCGCGCGGTTGCGCCTGAATCTGTCCGACAGCAGCGGGAAGTTCACGCGCGAGGGCTTGTACGCCCTGAGCTGGGGCGGTCAGACGCAGACCTTCTCCACCCTGGACGGCTCGGGCACCAGCGCCCGTCCGATCAGCGACGAGGCGGCGGCCAGCCGCATTCAGGCGGCACTGGAGCGGCTGGCAGCGGTGGGCAACGGCAATGTCAAGGTCAGCGGCACGCGGGCAGGAGGCTTCGAGCTGGAGTTCATCGGGGCCCTGGCCGGTCGCCCCCTGAACCTGGCCGCTAACGCCGACCAGACCGATGGCCTGTGGCTGACGCAGCCGCCCGACCCGGCCGACCGCGACGACTGGGGCGTGATCGAGGAAACCGCTGCGATGCAGATCGCCCGCAGCGAAGTGCAGCAACTGGTCCTCAACCACAGCAGCGGCAGCAACCAGACCTTCACACTGGCTCTGGGCAACACGGTGACCGCGCCGATTGCCTTCAATGCCGCCAGCAGCCCCGTCAATGAACGCCAGCTGCTGACGCTCACTGCAGCCAACCGCGCGGCCGGGCAGTTCTGGCTGGCGCTCGATGGACAGACCAGCAGCAAGATCCGCTACTCGGCCGACCCGACCTACCACACGGCCCAGATCCGCCAGGCGCTTGAAGGCCTGGTGGGGGCCGGCAATGTGTCGGTGAGCTACACCAAGGGCTACACCGCCAACAACAGCATCGACTACCTGATTGAATTTAGGGGGGCCAAAGCTGGCATGGACCTGTCGGCCCTGCAGGTCTTCAGCTCTGCCGGAGACATCGTGCTGCGGGTGAGTACGCTGCGCCAGGGCTCGCCGGGCTATTCGGTGACTCAGCAGGCCAAGGCCATCGAGTCGGCCTTGCAGGCGAGCCTGGGCACCGGCGCAGTGAGCGTCGCGTATGACCCCAGTTCCACGCTGACTCAGTCACGCTTTCAGATCAGCTTTGGTGGCACCCTGGCCGGGCGCAACCTGGACCCGCTGCAGGTCTCGGTCAGTGGGGCGGGGCTAAGCGCCAGCATCAGCACCGCGAGGGACGGGCAAGCAGCCGTCGGCGCCGTGCAGACCATACGCCTTTATGACGAGGCGGTGGTCGGCACCTTTGAACTCAATCTGTGGTTCCAGGGCCGCAGCTACACCACCACCGCCCTGCCCTTCAATGCCACTGCGGCCCGGGTGCAAGCCGCCTTGCTGGCCGCGCAGAACAGCTTGGGCCAATCACTGGCCCAGCAAGGGGTCGAAGCCACCGTCCAGTTGCTGACCGAAACACGCGGCAGCAAGGTTTGGCAAGTGGCCTTCGGCGGCACCGCCGCGCCGGTGGATCTCGATGTCATGCAGGGCCGCATCACCAGCACCGTGCCCGCCCCCGACGCCAGCCTGGCCATCACGCGCCAGGCCAGCACCAGCAACGAAAGCCAGCGCCTGGTACTGGCCGACGACGCCCAGCGCATCCGGCTATCCCTGGAAGGCGCAAACGGCAGCACCGACATCCTCGACGCCCGGACCCTCACGCCAGAGACTCTGAGCGCGGCACTGGTCAGCCTGGCCGGCATCGGCTCGCCGGCCAATCTGCAGGTCAGCGCGGTGGCCGGCAGCAGCCGTCAATTCGATCTGGTCTTTACCGGCGCGCTGGCCGGACGCGACATGCCGCGGCTGCTGGTCAGCCCGGTGCAGACCCTCTCGCTGGCCCTGTCCAGCGGCGAGCGTCCCACCCATATCCAGCTCAAGCTGGCCGGCATGACCGAGGCCACGCCCGACTTCAATATCGTGGGGCTGAGCGACGAGCAACTGGCGCAATCGCTGCAGTTGCTCATCGGCATGCTGCCCGACCTCAATGCGGGCCAGGTGCGGGTGCAAGCACGCGCCACAGAACCGCTGGTTTTTGACATCACTTTCGTCAACGCACTGGCTGGCGCCAGCCTGCCCGCGGTCGAAGCGGTGCTCTCGCGCACCGTAGCGGTGAGCGCCGAGCGGCTGCTCATTGGTGCCAGCAATGTGTCGGCGCAGGTCGGCAGCGGCAGCGCCGGCGTGGCGGTGCAAAACGGCGAGCTGGCCCTGCTGATCCAAAAGCGGCCCGATGCCAGCACCGGTTACGCCTTGCAGGTGGCCGGCCAGGCGGCTTTGACCGGTTTCAGCGGAACGGTCAGCCTGAGCGCCGGCGCCCAACTGCGGGTCAACGGCATGGGCCAGGCCGTGTCGGTCAGTGTGCCCACCGGCCCGAGCAGCAGCACCTTGCTCAGCTTTGCCGACGGCCTGTCGCGGCAGGAACTGCTGATCACCAATGGCCGGGTCGATGTGACGGGTCTGGGCCATGTGCAGGGCGACCTCAAGCTGGTGACCACCCGTCAAGTGATCAATGGTGTAGTCACCACCGATCTGAGCATCGGCTTTGAAAATGCAGGCGGTAACCTGACCCTGGGTGGGGCCAGTGCCGGCCTGAGCGCAGGCACCGGTGCTCTGCTGCTGCGCCACGAAGTCGATTCGGGCGGCGTGGTCACGCGCAAGGTGGCTCTGCAAGCCGATGGCCAGGTGGCGCTGCAGGCGCCGGGCGTGAGCCTGACGTCGGCGCTGACCCTGAGCTACAACCGCTGGGGCTCGGATCTGGACCTGGCCGTGGCCACGCCTACCGGCGACTATGCGGTGCGCATGGTCGCAGGCCTGACCCGGCTGAGCGGCCAGACCGAACTGACACTGGCCGATACCCTCACGCTCAGCGGCGTGCTCTCCATTGAAAGTCGCACCGGGCAGACCCTGAGCCTGAGCAACGGCACGCAGGCGCAGGCCGATCAACTGCTGATTGGCGGGGCCAATGTCAGTGCCACCCTGCGTTCAGGAAGCAGCACCCTGGCTGCGCTGGGGGGTATCGACATCGCCGCAGTGGTCAGCACCGAGGCCGTCAGCACCAACGCGCGGCGCTGGATCACCTCCAGCGCCAGCCTAGGCTCGGTCACCGTGGCCGGCTACAGCCTGCAGGATTTACAGACCGCACAACTGAACATCAACCGCGCTTACGACGCGGTCAGCGGCAGGCTGATCGATGCAGCCAACCATGCCAGCAACGCAGCGCAGGCGGTGATTGACTGGTCCAAGAATGCCCAGACCCTGACGCTGTCGGCCAGCAAGTCGGTGCTGCTGGCCCAGGCCCTGCCCCGTTTCGAGATTCCGGTCAGCGGGGCCCTGAATATCGGCGGTGCGCTGGTCAGCGGCAACTTCAAGATCACCCTGGAGCAAAACGGCGCCGACCGCATCTGGACGGTGGATGCACAGGGCGCCAGCGTAGGTCTGCGCGCAGGCGGAGCCTATGTCGGCATCGAAAATGCCAGCGGCACCCTGACCCTGGGACCGGGCAACACCCGCAGCGGCAGTCTGAGCGGCACAGCCATCGTCGAAGGGCTGGCGGGCCTGTCGGTCAGCGGCAACTTCACCACCAGCTTCTCGGGCGATGGCTTGAGCTTTAGCGGCACGGGCCTGACGCTGACCCTGGCCGGCTTCGGGCAGATCACCGGCAACCTGAGCGTCAGCCGCAGCCAGACCGGACAGATTCTGCTGTCCGCCACGGGGGTCAATGCAAGCTTCGGCGCAGCCGGCACCGGCGTGACCGTCAGCAACGCCAACCTTGGGCTCTACATTGCCGGGCAGGCCGAAAACAGCGCCGGCTATGCCCTGGTGGCCAACGGCAGTGCCAGCCTGGACGGTTTTGCCGGCGTATCGATGAACGCCAATGCCTCGGTGCGCATCAACACCCTGGGCCAGACCCTGAGCGCCTCCGTTGGCGGCGTACAGCTTGAATTCACCGACCGCGCGCGTCTGCAGGAAGTGAGCATCTCCAGCGGCAGCCTGACCGTCAGCGGCCTGGGGACAGTCAGTGGTTCGCTGGCCGTCAGCTCCACCACCCGCGTCGAGAACGGTCAGAACGTCACCGACATGCGCATCGGCCTGGCCAATGTGGGCGGCAGTCTCTCGCTGGGCGCCCTCGGGGCCACGCTGAGCAACGGCGCCGGCGCCATCCTGCTCAAGCGCGTGGGGACCGCAGCCGGCACCCATGCAGTGCAGCTTGAAGGCGATGTGGTGTTGGCCGGCTCCGGCGTCAATCTCACCGCCAATCGCATGCGGGTGGCGTACAACCGCATGGGCAGCGCCATCGATGGCCTGCAGGTGAGCACCGGCAACGGCAGCACCACCGTCAATCTGCTGAACAACGAAACCCGGGTCAGCGGCCAGGCCAGCGCCAGCGTGGCCGGCCTGAACTTGAGCGGCGAGGTCTTCCTGGAAGTGCGCAGCGGCGTCAGCCAAGCCCTGGCCGACGGTGGCACCGTTACGGTCGATCAAACCGTGCTCGGCGGCACCGGCCTGTCGCTGAGCTACAGCAGCGGCGGCAGCACGCTGGCGCAGTTTGGCGCAGCGGATCTGGCCCTCGTGTTCTCGCAAAACGCGGCCAACGCCAATCAGCGCTGGCTCACCGCGCTGGGCAATCTGGGCTCCATCGAGGTCATGGGCCAGTCGCTGGCCAACCTGCAGACCGCACAGCTGCGCCTGAACCAGGCCATGGATGCAGCGGGTAACCTGATCGAGGATGGCTCGCGCGCCGTGCTCAACTGGGCCGGCAGCCAAGCCCAAACCATTGCCCTGTCAGCCGTGGACGCCGGCAAGCAGGCCCTCATCGACATGGCCGACCGGCGCTGGGAGATTCCGGTCCATGGCGCCATGGATTTCGGCGCGGCCCGTTTGGCCGGCAATTTCAGGATCGTGCTCGACAAAGACTCCAGTGGGTCTCGCATCTGGGATGTCCAGGCCAGCGGCGTGGAGGTGGCGGTCAGCGCGGGCGGAGCCAGCGTGGCCCTGCGCAGCGGCAGCGGCAGCCTCTACCTCAATGGCAGCCAGCGCAGCGGCTCGATCAGCGGGCAGGCTGCCATCAGCGGCCTGGCCGGCCTGAGCCTGCAAGGCAATCTGAGCGCCAGTTTTGACGGCAGCGGCCTGCGCCTGTCGGGCAACAGCGTGACGGTGGCGGTCGACGGCTTTGGCAGTCTGTCGGGCAGCTTCGCAGTGAGCAAGGACACCAGCGGCAGTGCGCCGTCCCTGTTGGTGGGCCTGGACAACGTGCAAGCCGACTTCGGTGGGCTGTCGATCGCCGGCGCCCGGCTCGGTCTCTACACCGGCCTCAATGCGCTAGGTGAAACCGGCTATGCCCTTGTGGCCAGCGGCACCGCTACGGTCAGCGGCCTGAGCGGGCTGAGCTTGAACGCCAGCGCCTCGGTGCGGGTCAACACCCTGGGCGAGGCGGTCTCGCGCAGCATCAGCGTGGGCGGCCAGACCGTGGCGGTCGATTTCACCAGCGGAGCGGCCATTCGCGAGGTGCTGATCAGCCAGGGCACCCTGACGGTCGACGGGCTGGGCTCGGTCAGTGGCGCACTGGGCATCCAGGCGCAAACCGTGCAAAACGGTGCCACCACCACCAGCACGCTGCGTATTGGCTTGACCGGCCTGAGCGGCAACCTGACCCCCGGTGGAGTGGGTGCCACCTTGAGCAATGGCACCGGTGCCGTGCTGATCGAAAAAGTCAGCACCGGCGGCAGCACCACCTCGCGCTACGCCCTGCAGGCCGGCGGCAATCTGGCCCTGACCGGCATCGACGGCGTGACCCTGCAAGCCCAGGATCTGGTAATTGCCTACAACCGTCTGGGCCGGGCGCTGGACAACGAAGTCATTGCCACCGGCTCGGGTGACTACCTGATGAACCTGATCGACAACGAGACGCGCATCCGCGGCCGCATGGATGTGGCGGTGGCCGGTGCGCTCAGCGTCTCGGGTGACCTGTTCATCGAAAGCCGCAGCGATGCCAATGCAGCGACGGTCACCCTCAGCGATGGCAGCAGCGTCTCGGTCAACCAGCTGATTTTTGGCGGTGCCGGCATTCAGGCCGCCTTGGGCAACAGCAGCGTGGGTGCAAGCCTGAGCAATGTGGATGTGGCGGTGGTGCTCTCCACCGAGCGCAATGCCGGCGGCTCGCAGCGGCGCTGGCTCAGCGCCCAGGCCCAGATCGGCGGGGCCACGGTGCAAGGCTATGCGCTGGCCGATCTGCAATCGGCGCAGCTGCTGGTCAACAGCGAGCTGCTGTCCGGTGCGCTGGTGCTTGACGGCACACGTGCGGTGATTGACTGGAACGGCCCGAGCAACACCAGCCAGACCCTGGTGGCGATTTCGCCCGACCAGAACCTGGCCTTCAGCCAGGGGCAGCGCGTCTTCAACCTCGATGTGAACGGCCGCATGGCCCTGGGTCCGGCCAGCCTGTCGGGCCAGTTCAAGGTGGCGCTGGAAGCATCGCCACAGGGCGACCGGGCCTGGCGCATCGACGCCAACGCCGTAGACCTGGGCCTGCAGGCCAACGGCGCACGCGTTGGCCTGAGCAATGGCAGCGGCCAGCTTTGGCTGGGCAAGGACAACAACAGCGGGCTCTACGGGGCCAGCCAGCGCAGCGGCAGCATCACCGGCACCGCATCGGTCACTGGCGTGAGCGACCTGACCCTGACCGGCACCTTCGCCGCACGTTTTGACAGCCAGGGCAATCTGGAATTGGCCGGCGCGGTCGATATGAACATTGCCGGCTACGCCAGCGCCAGCGGTCAATTTGCGGTCAGCCAGACCACGCTCCAAACGGCCAGCCCTCAGACCCTGACCGCCGCGCAGACCGCAGGCGGCGTTGGCAGCGTGACCGAAGTCGAGCGTGGTGGACAGCAAAGCGCCAGCAGCTTCAACCTGACCGTGGCGCAAGGCAGTGGCAGCAGCCTGCGGGTGCGCGAGGGCCTCTACACCTTCGGCTTCAATGCGTCCACTGCGCAGGTGCGGCTGCTGGCCAGCGAAGCCAACACCGTCTGGGTGGGCAAGCTGCAGTCGGCCATGAATGCGCTGTTCGGTTTTGGCAACGCCAGCGTCAGCGGAACCGTGGACAGCGGCTTTGTCATCACCCTGACCGGCAGTCGCCTGGGGCAGGCGGTCACTGGCCTGAGTCTGATCGCGCCGGCCGACCCCAATCTCCGCGACGATTGGGGCAGCAACTATCTGGCGGCCCAGGCCACCAGCACCAGCGGCGCAGTGCATGCGCTGGACCTGATGCCCGAGGGCACCTCTGGCAGCATCAGCCTGAGCTTTGACTTCCAGGCTCGCAGCAACACGCTGATGCACCTGAGCGGGTACGACAGCAACGCCGGTCGCTTTCGCGAAGGGCGCTATGAACTGAGCTTTGACGGCCAGACGGTGGCCGTCAGCTCGCTGAGCGTCAGCGGCACGCCGCTGAGCAACGCCGAGTTTGCCAGCCGCCTGCAAATCGGTCTGTCCACCCTGTTTGGAACGGACTCCGTGCGCGTGAGCGGCAGCCGCAGCGCCGGCTTCGATATCGAGTTCATCGGCAAATGGGCGGGTCAGGCCATCGCCGTCGTCAGTGCCGCCGGCGGTAGCGGCCTGTTTATGCGTGCGCCCACCGATGCAGCGGCGAGCGTGCTCGCCAGCGACCGCAGCCAGGTCATCAGCCAGGCCGTCGCTGCTGCAGTGCCCACCGATTACAGCTTCAATGTGCAACTGCCGCCCGGCGGGGCGACGGCCAATGCCGACAGCTTCGCCCTGACGTTTGCCCATAACCCCAAGAGCGCGAACATCAAGTTCGTCAACCTGCAGGATTCGCAGGGGCGGCACATCATCGATGCGCTGATGGTGCTCACCGGCAGCACGGCCGCCTACACCACCCGCTTGCTCAACGCCACCAGCGATGGTCAGCCGCAGAAGGTTTACCAGTCGGCCGACATCACCGTCCGCCAGTTGCGCTCGCCGGGCAACAACCAGCTCTACGAAATCAGCTTCACCGGCAGTCTGGCCAGTCGGGTCAGCGCATGGGGCGCCTTGAGTGTCAGCAACACCGGCGCTACCGCGGGCATCAGCTATCTGATCAGTGGCAAAGCCGGCGGAGCCAGCGCATCGGCCACCGGTGCGGTGCACACCCTCTCGCGCTTTGACAGCAGCCTGCGCGGCAGCTTCACCCTGGGCCTGACCGTCGCCGGAGTGAGCTACACCACCGGCCCGATCGACCTGCAAGCCAGCGCTGCGGCGGTGGAGGCCGCGCTGCTGCAGGCCCGTTCGGCCAGCAACGCCACGCTGGCCAGCACCGGCGTGAGCGTGACCGGCAGCCTCAACAGTCAGGGGCTGTGGCAAATCAGTTTTGGCGGGGCGGCCCTGGGCCAGACCATCGGCGCCATGAACCGGACCGTCAGCGTGCAGGCCGCACCGGCTGCCAGCCTGAGCCTGCGGACCTCGGGGCTTAGCGGTGCCGCCGGACAGTACACCACTGGGCCAATCGACTTTGCCGACTTCAACAACGCCAACGCGGGGGCGCAGACGCTCAGTCAGGCGCTGCTCAGTGCCCGCACCGCCGATGGCCGCAGCTTTGCCAGCACCGGGGCAACCGTCACCACCACTTACGACGCCGCCGCCCGCCAGTGGCGGGTCAGCCTGGGGGGCGTGGCGGTGGGTCAGACCTTCGCACCGCTGCAGGGCCAGGTCACAGCGCAGGCCGCGCCCGAGGCCCGTCTGCAACAAACCGCCACCGGCCAGACCCGCAGCGAACTGCAGCGCCTGCACCTCAGCCAGGACGGCGCTTTCCGACTGGGCTTCAATGGCCGCTACACCGCCGTCCTGCAAAGTCAGGGCTTGAGCGCCTCGGCCCTGCAAGCAGCACTGGAGGCCCTGCCCACCCTCGGGGTCGGTCAGGTCAGCGTCAGTGCCGCCACAGATGGCGGCTGGGACATCCGCTTTACTGGCACCCTGGCCGGGCGCAATGTGGCGGCGCTGCAAGTGCAGGCGGTTCGCACGCTGGACCTTCGTCTGTCCGACAGTCAATGGGCCGACGCGGTGCGTCTGCGCCTGAGCGGCCAAAACGATTGGGCCCGCACCCTTGAGCGAGTGAGCGGCAGCAGCGATGCCGACTGGCGCAGCAAGCTCAGCGCCGATCTGCAGGCAGCGCTGCAGGCCCTGCCCGGCGTGGGGCGGGGCAATCTGCTGCTGCAGGCCGTACCCGGTGCGACCGGCACCTTCTATCTGGTGGCCAGCGGCGGCCTGGCCGGCAAGGCCTTGCCCAGCATCGAGGTGGAGCTGCTCAAAGCGGTCACGCAGCCCGACAACTTCCTGCATGTGGGCGCCTCCGGCGCCACGATTGCGGTGGGTACCAGCGGGGCCGGTCTGCAGATCCAGCAGGCCGAACTGGGCCTGGTGCTCTCGCGCAGTACACCCGCGCAGCTTGGCGTCACCGCTCCCCCGCCAGGCTACGCGCTCTATGCCTCGGGTCAGGCCAGCCTGGCCGGCTTTGCCGGTCAGGTCAGCTTGCAGGCCAACGCGGTGGTGGAAATCAACACCTTGGGCCGGGCTGTCAACCAGACGGTCAAAACCGGCCTGAACACGCCCAGCCGCATCGTGAGTTTTTCCGATGGGGTGCAGCGCCGCGAAGTCACCATCTTGCAAGGCTCGGTCGATGTGGCCGGCGTGGTCCAGGTGGCCGGCCAGCTCAAGCTGGTCTCCACCACGCAGAGCAGCACAAACAACGGCCAGACCACCACCGTCACCGATCTGCGCATTGGCGTCGATCAGGCCAGCGGATCCCTGAGTGCGGGCTCGGCTGCTATACAGCTGAGCAGCGGCACCGGCGCGGTGGTGCTGCGCCACACCACCGTGGGCAGCGGCCCCGGCGCCACGGTGACACGCCAGTACGCGGTGATGGCTGAGGGCAGCGTGGCGGTCACCGGCGTGCCCGGCCTGAGCGTGCAGGCCGACAGCCTGCTGATCGCGGTCAACCGCTGGGGCAGCGACCTGCAGCAGGAAGTGGCCACGGCGCGCGGCACCTACCGCATGGACCTGGTCCACAACGAGACCCGGGCCCGCGGCCAGATGGCCGTCGATGTAGCCGGCGTGCTGCAAGCTTCGGGCAAGCTGTTCATCGAGTCACGCACAGACCAGCCGGTCAGGCTCAGCGATGGCAGCAGTGCGCGCGTCAACCAGTTGCTGGTGGGCGGCGCGGATCTGGCCGCGCGCTTTGGCAACGCCAGCGTGGGCGCCGCGCTCAAGCAGACCGACCTGGCCGTAGTGATCTCCACCGAAGTGGTCCCCAGCGGACAGACCGCCCGGCGCTGGCTCACCAGCCGGGCCCAGGTCGGTGCGGCCGAACTGGCCGCCGGCGTGCGGGCCGATATCGACCAGGCCTCGCTGGAGATCAACCGGCAGTTTGGCAGCGCCGGCCTGCTCGCCCCGGGCGGTACCGTCATCGACTGGAACGGCGCCGACAACCAGCAAAGCACCACCCTCACCCTGGCCCCCAGCCGCACAGTGGTACTGGCCGATGGCGCTGCGGTTTTTGAGCTGTCGGTCAGTGGCGATCTGTGGTTTGGCCCGGCGCAGTTGGGCGGAGAATTCGACCTCGTCCTGAACGAGGGCAGTGGCGGCGCGCAGAGCTGGACCATCCAGGCCCGCAACGCAAGAGCCTCGGTGTCGGCCGGCTCAGCCACCGTCTCCTTGAGCAATGGCAGCGGCCAACTCCTGATTGCGGCCGATGGCCGCAAGTCCGGCAGCGTCAGTGGCGTTGCAGCGGTCACCGGCGTGGACGGCCTGACCCTGCAGGGCACCCTGGCCAGCCGTTTTGATGGTGCCGGTAATTTCCAGCTCGCCGGTGATGTGCAGATCGGCGTGGCCGGCTTTGCCAACCTCAGCGGCCAGTTCGCCGTCACCCAGCAGGAAAGCCCCAAGGTCGAACCCGAGATCGTGGTGCGCAGCAGCCAGACCCAGGCCTCGGGCAGCGTCAGCGAGGTCACCGCGGGCGGCCAGCGCAGCGCCACCGTCTACCGACTCAGCGCTGCCGGCACGGACTTCAATGGCCAGCCCCTGTTCCGCGAGGGCGCCTATG
>CAZATV010000047.1:0-20970 GCA_964488145.1 uncultured Polaromonas sp. | reverse complement strand
CCGCTCGCAAGAGTCCGCTAGGGAGAACGCTTGGGCCCAGCGGCTTGGTCCAGGCCCCTCAGAAAAGCCATGCGCTCGGAGATTTTGGCTTCCAGACCGCGGTCCGTGGGCCGATACCAGCCAGGGGCTTGCATCCCTTCGGGTAGGTAGCGCTCGCCAGCCGCGTATCCATGCGACTCATCGTGCGCATAACGATAGCCGCGACCATGACCCAATTCGTCCATCAGAGCGGTGGGCGCATTTCGCAGATGAGCAGGTACCTCGCGTGAGCCATCCTGCTTGACGAAAGCACGCGCAGCATTAAAAGCCTGATAGGCGGCGTTGCTCTTGGGGGCCAGGGCCAGATAGACCACAGCCTCGCCAATGGCCAGATCGCCCTCGGGCGAGCCCAGCCGCTCATAGGTGGTGGCCGCATCGTTGACGATCTGCAGGGCCCGCGGATCGGCCAAGCCCACGTCTTCCCAAGCCATGCGTACCACCCGTCGCATCAGGTAGCGCGGATCGGCCCCGCCATCGAGCATGCGGCAAAGCCAGTACAAGGCGGCGTCGGGGTGCGAACCACGCACGGACTTGTGCAGGGCCGAAATCTGGTCGTAGAACTGGTCACCCCCCTTGTCAAAGCGTCTGACCCCTGCGGCCAGAACCTCAGCCAGCAAGGACCGATCGATTTGCAGGCGGCCGGCCGCCCGTGCCGCCGTGGCCAGCTGCTCGAGTTGATGCAAAAGCCGTCGGGCGTCTCCGTCAGCACGCTCGACCAGATCGGCCGCCGCCAGCTCTTCGATTTGCAGATCTCCCACCTGCGACACGGCTCGATCGAGCAGTCGTCGCAAGTCAGCCGCCTCGATGGGTTTGAGCACATACACCTGGGCGCGCGAGAGCAAGGCTGAATTGACCTCGAACGAGGGGTTTTCAGTCGTGGCGCCCACCAGGACCACCAGGCCCGACTCGACGAAGGGCAGCAGACCGTCTTGCTGACTCTTGTTGAAGCGGTGGATTTCATCCACGAAAAGCAGCGTGCGCTGGCCGCGCGCCAGATGGTGCTGGGCCTGATCCATTGCAGCGCGGATTTCCTTGACCCCCGAAAACACCGCCGACAGCGCGATGAAGGCATGACCGAAAGCGTGGGCCATCAGTCGAGCCAGCGTGGTCTTGCCCACCCCCGGTGGGCCCCAGAGAATCATCGAATGGGCCTGGCCCGTCTCGAAAGCCAGGCGCAAAGGCCGGCCCGGTCCGAGCAAATGCGACTGCCCCACCACCTCCTCGAGAGTGCGTGGCCGCAGCAACTCGGGCAGGGGCGGCGCAGGCTGGCGCTCGAAGAGATCGCTCATGCTCAGGGCCGGATCAGCTCGGCCCCCGGTGGCGGTGTGAACTGAAACTGAGCCGGCGCAATAGCGGCCTGGGCCTCAAAGCGGCTGAACTGCATCAGCGAACGCTGACCCAGGGCATCCAGAATATCGAGCGTCACCAGTTCCACCCCGGCAGCGCCAGCCCGCAAACCGATGCGCAGGCTCTGTAATTGGCCCTCGCGATGGCGCGGGGTCGCCAACACCCACTGCAGGCCGTCGGCCGGCGCCTGAGCGAGCAACTCAAAGTCGGCCTGCAGACTGCGCAGGTCGCTGGCCGATGCGATCACCGCAGCAGGCGTGCCCTGCAGCACCTGGCTGAGCTTGCGCACCGTGACCTGATTGAGATCGGGGTCGTGCAGCCAGAGCATCTGTCCATCGGCTACCAGGGTCTGCACATAGGGCTTGGTGTAGCTGAAGCGAAACCGGTTGGGCCGGGCGAATTCGAAGGTGCCGCTGGAAACGCGGGTGCGGGCGGTTTGCCCCTCTCGCGCCGGCGAGGTGACGCTCTGGGTGAACTGCGCACGACCGGACTGCACCGTCCGCACGAACTGACCGAGCATCTGCAAGGCATCGGACGACTGTGCCAGCGACCACACGGGACTTGCCAGCATCAGAAGCATCAGCAGGGGGCGGATCCAGTACCGGATCGGAGCGGTCATGCGCCGTTACTCTGCGCGAGCAGGTACCAAAATTTCGCGCTGACCCGCTCCCGACATGGTGCTGACCAGGCCGGCCTTCTCCATATCCTCGAGCAGGCGCGCAGCGCGGTTATAGCCAATCTTGAGGTGTCGCTGCACCAACGAGATCGAGGCTTTGCGATGCTTGAGGACGATCTCCACGGCCTGGTCGTACATCGGATCTTTCTCGCCGCCCGCCTCGGCGCCGAACTCACCCGGGTTATCGCCTTCAACCGTACCGCCTTCGAGCACGCCCTCCACATACTGAGGCTCACCCTGACTCTTGAGGTAGGCCACCACGCGATGGACCTCGTCATCGCTGACAAATGCGCCGTGCACGCGAATCGGCAGTCCGGTACCGCTGGGCAGATACAGCATGTCCCCCATGCCCAGCAGGGTCTCGGCGCCCATCTGATCAAGAATAGTACGGCTGTCGATCTTGCTGGAGACCTGAAAGGACAAGCGGGTCGGAATATTGGCCTTGATCAGACCGGTGATCACATCCACGCTGGGCCGCTGTGTGGCCAAAATCAGATGGATGCCTGCGGCGCGCGCCTTCTGCGCCAGACGTGCGATCAATTCCTCGATCTTCTTGCCCACCACCATCATCAGATCGGCCAACTCGTCGATGACCACCACAATGAAAGGCAGACGCTGCAGGGGCTCGGGCTCAGCAGGGGTCAGGCTGAAGGGGTTGCCGATGAATTCGCCGCGGGCCTTGGCCTCATCGATTTTGGCGTTGTAACCGGCGAGATTGCGCACGCCCATCTTACTCATCAGCTTGTAGCGGCGCTCCATTTCGGCTACGCACCAATTGAGCCCGTGAGCGGCCTGCTTCATGTCGGTGACCACCGGGGCCAGCAGATGCGGGATGCCCTCGTACACGGACATCTCCAGCATCTTCGGATCAATCAGCAACAGCCGCACATCGCGCGCGTCGGCCTTGTAGAGCAGGCTCAGGATCATGGCGTTGATGCCCACTGACTTACCCGAACCGGTGGTGCCGGCCACCAGGCAGTGCGGCATCTTGGCCAGATCGGCCACCACAGCATGACCGCTGATGTCCTTACCCAGCCCAATCGTCAGCATGGACCGGGCTTCGTTGTAGATCTGCGAGCCCAAAATTTCACTGAGCTTGATGGACTGACGCTTGGCATTGGGCAGTTCCAGCGCCATGTAGTTCTTGCCGGGTATGGTTTCGATGACCCGGATCGATACCAGACTGAGCGCACGCGCGAGGTCCTTGGCCAGATTGACCACCTGCGAACCCTTCACGCCGGTGGCCGGCTCGATTTCGTAGCGGGTGATCACCGGGCCAGGCGCTGCAGCCACCACACGAACCTCGACCCCGAAATCCTTGAGCTTTTTCTCGATCAGGCGTGAGGTCATCTCCAGCGACTCGGGCGAGACGCCCTCTTGGCGCGAAGCCGCCGCATCGAGCAGGTCGACTTGAGGCAAGTTGGAATCGGGCAAATCCTGGAACAGCGGCTTTTGCCTCTCTTTGGCCACCCTCTCACTCTTGGGAATTTCCACCGGCGGCGGCTCAATCACCACCGCAATCGGATGGTGCTCTTCAATCTCGACCCGCTCCTCAAACAGCACTTCCTCACGCTCTCGGGCAGCTTCTCGGCCCGCGGCCAAATCCTGCTCGAGTTCGCGTCGTTCTCGCCGCGATTGAATGTAGTCATCAATCAGCGCGCCCAATCGCTGAGCCGTCTGGGCCCAGGAAAAACCAAAGGCCAGGGAAACGGTCAGCACCCCCACCACGATCCAGACCATTCCCGAACCCGCAAAGCCAAGCCACTGCATGGAGGCCGGGCCCACCAGATGTCCCAGCACACCGCCAGCATGGCCGGGCAAAGATGGCTCGAAACGGTACAGGCGCGTCCATTCAAGAGCGCAGCTGGCGGTCATCAACAAAATCATGCCGAACCAGACCAGGGCCCGATGTTGCCCACCAGGGGCCTGGGCCGCAGCGCCACCCAACCAGCGCCGCAAGCCGCCCAGCCAGGCACGTGCGGCCAGCGCGACCAGCCACCAGACCGAAAGACCCAGCAGAAAGTAGCTGCCGTCGGCCAGCCACGCGCCGGCGCGACCGGCCCAGTTGCGGATGACTGGAGCCGAACCCGCCATCACGGTTCCGGTGGTCGACCAGGCCGGGTCATCCAGCGAATGACTGAGCAAGGCGATGACCCAAAACAGCAGGGCCAGCAGACCCAAGGCCAAGCCCACTTCCTGGGCAAATCGCCCCAGACGGGCCGGGTTTTCAGACGGCTGGGACTGCGATGTGAGGGTGTCGATCGAATAGGTCATGGGTGCAGGCGCAAGCTTAACGCAGAAGCGGGGATCTCGATCCGCGCCAGAAGTGCAGGCGGCCCCATCGGCGTCAAGCGGCCGACCTCGACGCCTGCCGGGTAGCGCGTCCCCGGTGCTCCCTACAATAGAGGGCTCCCCTGGGCCTAAGGCCCCGCCTGAAACCCGGGCCATGAGCCCGTGATCTGAATTCTCAAGCCATGAAACATTGCAAGGTCCTGATTCTGGGCTCCGGCCCCGCAGGCTACACCGCGGCCGTCTACGCGGCACGCGCCAACCTCCAGCCGGTCCTGATCACCGGAATCGCACAGGGCGGTCAGCTCATGACCACCACCGATGTCGACAACTGGCCGGCCGACGCTCAGGGGGTGCAAGGGCCCGATCTGATGCAGCGCTTTCAGGCCCACGCCGAGCGCTTCAAGACCGACATCATCTTCGATCACATCCATTCGGTGGAACTCGGTCAGCGGCCCTTCACCCTGAAGGGTGACAGTGACACCTACAGCTGCGACGCCTTGATCATCGCCACCGGAGCCTCGGCCAAATACCTGGGGCTGCCCTCGGAAACGGCGTTCATGGGCAAGGGGGTGTCGGGTTGTGCCACCTGCGACGGATTTTTTTATCGCAACCAGGTGGTCTGCGTGGTGGGCGGGGGCAACACCGCGGTCGAAGAAGCCCTCTACCTCTCCAATATTGCCAGCAAGGTCTACCTGGTGCATCGCCGCGACAAGTTCAAGGCCGAGCCCATCATGGTGGACAAGTTGATGGAAAAAGTGACGGCCGGCAAGATTGAGCTGAAAGTGCACCGGACCCTCGATGAGGTGCTGGGCGACGCCTCTGGGGTCACCGGCGTGCGACTGCGCAGCACCGATGGCCAGCAAACTGAGGAGTTGGCCTTGTCGGGCTGCTTCATCGCCATCGGCCACCAGCCCAACACCGATATCTTCAAGGGCCAGCTTGAGATGAAGGACGGCTACATCGTGACCCGCAGCGGCCTGCAGGGCATGGCCACCATGACCAGCATACCTGGCGTGTTTGCCGCCGGCGACGTGCAAGACCATGTATACCGCCAGGCCATCACCAGCGCCGGCACCGGTTGCATGGCTGCGCTGGACGCACAGCGCTACCTGGAGCAGCAAGGCGGCTGATCGCATGGCGGTGCTCAGCATGACCGGCTACGCGGCGGTGCAAAGCAGCACCGCCGGGCAGGATGGGGTGGCCGGCCCAAGTCTGGGCGTGGAGCTGCGATCGGTCAATGGTCGCTTCCTAGACCTGTCGATGCGGCTGCCCGATGAACTGCGTGGGTCCGAACCCACCCTGCGCGAACTTCTCAGCGCATCGCTCAAGCGAGGCAAGGTCGAGTTGCGTTTGCATGTCGAGACCCAGGCCGGCATTGAACTTCAAGCCCCTTCGCAGCTCTGGCTGACCCGCCTGGCCCAAGTGCAAGAGGCCATCCAAACCCATCTGCCGGAGGCAGGCTCGCTGAGCGTGGCTGATGTCCTCAGGCTCAGCGGTCAGACCCAGAGGCCTTCCCAAGAGCTGCAGTCCCAGGTGCCGGCTCTGGTGCGTCAGGCTCTGCAGGACCTGCTGGCCGCCCGAGCCCGCGAAGGACATCGCCTAGCCGGCATGCTGTCCGATCGCACCGGGCAGTTGCGTGCGCTGGCAGGGCAGGCTGCCCCGCTGGTGCCGCAACTGGTGGAGCAGCACAAGGTGCGCTTCCTCGAGCGCTGGCGCGAAGCCATGGCCCTGACCGAGGGCAGCACGGCGCCCGAATCGGCCCAGGAGCGGGCCCTGACCGAGGCCACCGCCTATGCCATCCGAATCGATGTGGCCGAAGAGATCACGCGCCTGAACTCGCACCTCGATGAAATTGACCGGCTGCTGGCAGCCGGTGGCGAAATCGGCAAGCGTCTGGACTTTCTGATTCAGGAACTGCACCGCGAGGCCAACACCCTCGGATCGAAGTCATCCTCTCTGGAACTGACCCGCATCTCGGTCGACATGAAGGTGCTGGTCGAACAGATGCGGGAGCAGGTGCAAAACATCGAATAGGCCGCCCCATGGACTACCCCGGAAACCTCTTTGTCGTGGCCGCTCCCAGCGGGGCGGGCAAGTCCAGCCTGGTCAAGGCCCTGATGGAAATCGATGCCGGCGTGCAACCCTCGGTGTCCCACACCACGCGGCCGCCCCGTGGCCAGGAAAAGCACGGCCGGGAGTACTTTTTCCTCTCCAACGAGGCCTTCGACCAGATGGTCGAGCAGGGGGCTTTTCTTGAATGGGCGCATGTGCACGGACACCGTTACGGCACGTCGCGGCAAGCCATCGAGGAACGCATCCGCGCCGGCGGCGATGTGATGCTGGAAATTGACTACCAGGGCGCCGTCCATATCAAGCGCCTGTTCAGCAACGCGGTCCTGATCTTCATCCTGCCGCCGAGTTGGGACGAATTGCGGGCCCGCCTGCAAAGACGGGGCGAAGACAGCCCAGAAGTGATCGAGCTCAGGCTCAGAAATGCCGCCGAGGAGATGGCCCAGGTTCAGCATTTCGACTTCGTTATAATCAACGAGTTGTTTGAACGGGCCCTCTTCGACCTGAAGACCATCGTTCATGCCCAGCGCCTGAAATACGCCGCTCAGCGTCGCAGCCGCGCCGACACCTTCAAAGCTCTCAATCTGTTCTGATCGCCCGACTGGAGTAACCGCCATGGCCCGTATTACCGTCGAAGACTGCCTGGAAAAAATCCCCAACCGTTTTCAGTTGGTGCTGGCGGCGACCTACCGGGCCCGCATGCTCAGCCAAGGCCATACGCCCCGTATTGAAAGCAAGAACAAACCCGGCGTGACCGCCCTGCGCGAAATTGCGGCAGGTCAGGTCGGCCTGGAAATGCTCAAGAAAGTGCCGGGTTGAGTCTTTTCACCCCGGATGAAAGGCACCGCCCTGGCGGTGCCTTTTGCTTTGCGGGCGGAAAAACGGAAGCGGCCGAGGCAGGGTTCTGAAGATCCGGCCCGAAGGGCAGGCTTCTGGCGCTAAAGTTGAGGCATGAGCCAGCTGCAGCCCGCCACCACCGGACGATCCAGCCCAGCGGCCGTCAATGCGGCTGCTGCGAGCTTTGCCGCCCTGACGGCCAAGCTGGGCTACCTGGGCTCCAGCGATATCGAGCAGGTTCGGCGCGCCTATCGCTTCGCTGACGAGGCGCATCTGGGCCAGCTGCGCAGCAGCGGCGAGCCCTACATCACCCATCCGATTGCGGTGGCGGCTCAATGCGCCGACTGGAAACTCGATGCCCAGGCTCTGATGGCCGCCCTGCTGCACGATGCGATCGAGGACTGCGGCGTGAGCAAGCCCGAGCTGATCGAGCGCTTCGGCGCCCCGGTGGCCGAGCTGGTCGATGGCCTGACCAAGCTGGAGAAGCTGGCCTTCACCACCCGGGAAGAAAACCAAGCCGAATCCTTTCGCAAGATGCTGCTGGCCATGGCCCGCGATGTGCGGGTGATTCTGATCAAGCTGGCCGATCGCACCCACAACATGCGTACGCTGGGTGACCTGCCGCGGGCCAAATGGGCGCGCATTGCCGGTGAGACGCTGGAGATTTATGCCCCGATTGCGCACCGTCTGGGACTTAACCTGACCTACCGGGAGCTGCAGGACCTGTCCTTTCGGCACCTGCACCCCTGGCGCTACGCCACCTTGGCCAAAGCCCTGGCGCGCTCGCGCGGCCGGCGACGGGATGTGATCCGCAAGGCGCAAAGCGAAGTCGAGGCCGCTTTTGCCGCAGCCGGCATTTCGGTTCGCATCGACGGACGCGAAAAAACCCTGTTTTCCATCTATCGCAAGATGGACGACAAGCACTTGTCCTTTGCCCAGGTGACCGATATCTATGGGTTTCGGATCATCGTGCAGGACGTCACCACCTGTTACACCGCCCTGGGGGTGTTGCATCAGCTCTACAAACCACTACCGGGCAAATTCAAGGACTACATTGCCATCCCCAAGATCAATGGCTACCAGTCGCTGCACACCACCCTGATCGGGCCGTTTGGCACCAATATCGAGTTCCAGATGCGCACCGAGGCCATGCACGTCGTGGCCGAATCAGGCGTGGCGGCGCACTGGCTGTACAAGGCCGTTGATCCGGCAGGCCACGCATCGCAGAACCTGGGCACGCAGTGGCTGCAGTCTCTGCTGGATATCCAGCACGAGACCCGCGACGCCTCTGAGTTCTGGGATCACATCAAGATCGATCTGTTCCCCGACGCGGTCTACGTCTTTACGCCCAAAAGCCAGATCATGGCCATGCCGCGCGGGGCCACCGTGGTGGACTTTGCCTACACCATCCACAGCGACATCGGACACCGAACGGTGGCGGCCAAAATCAATGGCGAGCAAGTGCCGCTGCGCACCGAACTGCGCAACGGAGATGTGGTGGAGATCATCACCGCGCCGGTGGACAACCCCAACCCTGGCTGGCTGGGCTTTGTGCGCACCGGGCGCGCGCGTTCGAAGATTCGGCATCACCTCAAAACGCGGGCGCTGGACGAATCGCGCGATCTCGGTCAGAAAATGCTGGCACAGGCCCTGCGAGCTGAGGGGATCGAGTCCCTGCCGAACGATGAAGAAAAAAACCGGCCGCTTTGGGATCGACTGCTGCGCTTCTCGGGCAATCGGTCTCGCGCCGACCTGCTGACCGACATCGGCCTGGGCAAGCGCATTGCCAGCATCGTTGCCAAGCGCCTGGCCCGCCTGCTGATGGAGGCAGGGGTCAAGCCCGACCCACTGCTGATGAGTCGCGAGCGCTTCACGGCGCATGAATCGGTGTCGCAAGGCTCGCTGCTGCTTGATGGCAGCGAGGGTAGTTCGGTGCAATTCGCCACCTGCTGCCGGCCCATTCCCGGTGATGCCATCGTGGGCTATCTGGGCCACGGCGAGGGCGTGGTGGTGCACTCCGACGACTGCGCAGTCGCCCGGCGTCTGCAACACCGCGACAGCGAACGATTCATCCCCGTCGAATGGTCCGATGAACCCTCGCGCCCCTTTGAGACCGACCTCCTGCTGACCGTCACCAGCGGCAAGGGCGTACTGGCGCGCGTGGCCTCGGCCCTGGCCAGCGCCGAGGTCAACATCATTCATCTTCAGATGCAGCCAGAAAGCACACAGGACACGACCGAGCTGCGGTTCACCGTGGCGGTCGACAACCGCGAACATCTGGCCGCTGTCATGCGCAGCCTCAAGCGCACACCGGCCGTACTGCAGGCACAGCGGGCCCGCAATGGGCATGAGCCCAAAGCCTGATCGGTCAGCCTCAGCCGAGGATCCACCGGGCGGACCGATCAGGGTGGCGGGTAGGACACCTCGAGCACCTCAAGCATCTGCAAACCCTTCGGCGTTTGCAAAGGCACCTCATCGCCGATGCGGGCTTTCAGCAAGGCTCGCGCTACGGGGCTGATCCAGCTGACCTGGCCGGCCAGACTGTCGGCCTCGTCAATGCCCACAATGGTGATCGTCTGCGCCTGGCCGTCCTCCTGAAGGTAACGGACGGTAGCACCAAAAAAAACCTGTTCGCCGCCGTGGTGGATCGAGGGATCGCTGACCTCGGCAATTTCCAGACGCCGGGTCAAAAAGCGAATACGGCGATCGATCTCGCGCAAGCGCTTCTTGCCATAGAGGTAATCGCCGTTTTCCGAACGATCGCCGTTGCTGGCCGCCCAATGCACCACCTCGACCACACGCGGTCGCTCGTTGTCGATCAGGTTGAGCAACTCGGCCTTCAGCCGGGCAAAGCCGGCTGGGGTGATGTAATTCTTGCCGCCCGCCGGCAAGGGCGGGCGTTCAAGATCTTCATCATCGCGGTCTGTGTCCTTGGTGAAAGCCTTGCTCATGCAAAGAGGATATCAGCCCAGTCGGCGGCCGCCCACGGTGCCCGACCTCCAAGACGGTCTCAATCGAAGATGTCGCTGAGCCAGGACTTGTGCTTGCGGTGGCCGTAATGCGGGGGCTGTGACCAGCCGGGATTGGGCGCAGCTGCGGCCGGCGGGCGAGACGCTTGACTGCCTGCCGTCAGGCTGCGCTCAATGAGCTTGTCGAGTTCGCCCCGGTCCAGCCAGACCCCGCGGCATTTCGGACAGTAGTCAATCTCGACGCCCTGCCGATCGGACATCATCAGGGATTGGTCGGCGCAATTGGGACATTTCATCGCAGGATCCTTTGGGACAATTACCGATCAGGTGCTTTCGCACCACCCGATGAGCCACCAGCCGTCCGCATGCTGATCAGCATGGTCACCGCCAGAATGCCCACCACCACTGCCAGCGAGACAGCCACTGGAATCTTGTAAATGTCGATCAGCACCATCTTTGTGCCAATGAACACCAGAATGATGGCCAGACCGTAATTGAGCAGGTGAAACTTCGCAGCCACCGCCTGCAGCAGGAAGAACATGGCCCGCAGACCGAGGATCGCAAAGACGTTGCTGGTCAGCACAATGAAGGGGTCGCTGGTGATGGCAAAAATAGCCGGAATCGAGTCAACCGCAAAGATCACATCGGTCAAACCGACCAGGCAGATCACCATGAACAAAGGCGTGGCAATCCGTTTGCCGTTCTCGATGGTGAAGAAATTTTCACCGTCATAGTTCTTGCTGACCGGCATGACCTTGCGCAAGAGCTTGAGCGCCGGATTGTCGTCCAGATCGGCCTCCTTACCGGCAGCCCACCACATCTTGATACCGGTGATGATGAGGAAAGCACCGAAAACGTACAGCACCCAGTGGAATTCCGCCAGCAGCCAACCGCCAATCAAAATCATCACCGTGCGCAGCACGATAGCCCCGATGATGCCGATCATCAGCACCCGCTTCTGGTAGGCCGGGGGCACCGCGAAATAGGTGAAGATCATCAGGAAGACAAAAATATTGTCGACCGCCAGACTCTTCTCGATCAGATAGCCCGTGAGAAATTCGAGCGACTTTTCGGTCGCCACTTCCGAACTGCCCGTGGTGTCGCGAATGGCCCACCAGAAAAGCCCGTTGAAAACGAAGCTGAGCACCACCCAGATGATGGACCAGTTCAGGGCTTCCTTGAAGCTGACCTCGTGGGCCCCCTGCTTCTTGAGGACTACAAAATCAACGAAAAGTGCCGCCAAAACGAAAGCGACAAAAACAACCCACAGCCACAGGGGCGCGATGGAATCCATGAGAAAGACCTCGGTACGATGGAACGCACCCTCAAGGTCTTGCGGAATCTGACAGTGTCAGAACTGGACGGACCCGACAGGAAGCTGCGGCCACCTGCGTATTGACGAATCTGTCCGCCGGCGTGGCCGGCTCGCTACTCCCCCTGGGGACGGTCAGACTGTACGTAAAACGAAAGGCCCTAGCCGACGCCAGGAAAATTGGGGAGCTCAACCAAAGATCGGGAGCTGAGGAAGGTGGCGCGGCTGGCAGGATTCGAACCCACGACCCCTTGGTTCGTAGCCAAGTACTCTAATCCAACTGAGCTACAGCCGCGCAGACGGGAAATTATGGCACAAGTCAGAGCCCAAGCCGCTCGAGGGCCTGGCCCTGCAAAACAAACGGTCATGATCCAGCCGCCGGCGTCAGGGCTGCGCAACCGGTCACCAGCGCTTGAAGCCCCAACGGATCAGGGCACGCATCCAAGGGGGAACGGCGCCGGGCAAGACGGCACGCACCGCCCAAGACCAACGCGTTTGCACAATCGCCCGCTCATGGCTGAAGGCGCGAAAGCCGTGAAAGCCCCGCGATTGACCGATGCCCGAATGATTGATGCCCCCAAAGGGCAGGCCGCCGTGAAGGTAATGAATCAGCGCATGGTTGATGCAAACGCCGCCGGAGCTGGTCTGGGTCAGCACGCGTTCAATGTGCGCGGGCGTGCGGCTGTAGACGTAAAGCGCCAGCGGTTTGGGGCTCGCATTGATGCGCTCCACGACCGAATCCAGGTGCTGAAAGCCCAACACGGGTAACAAGGGGCCGAAGATCTCTTCCCGCAGGATGCGGGCCTCAAGCGGTGGCTCATCGATCAAGGTCGGCTGGATAAAGTTCAGATCCGCCGAGGCTTGCCCGCCGACAAACACACGAGCACCGAGCTCTCGGGCCTGATCCAGCAAAGCGCGCAGACGAGCTGCATGCCGCTCGTTGACGATATGGGTCAGCGCCCCGCCGCGCTCTTGCTCGACCAGACTGCTGCCATAGGCTCGCTCGATCTCCTGCCGGCACAACTGCAGCCATCGGGCCTTGACCGACTCGTGCACCCATACATGGTCAGGTGCGATGCAGGTCTGTCCGGCGTTGGCAAACTTGGCCCAGACGATGTTGCGCGCTGCCATCAACAAATCGGCGCTCGCATCCACAATGGCCGGACTCTTGCCCCCTAGCTCCAAAGTGATGCTGGCCAAGTGATGGGACGCACTGGCCATGACCTGCTTGCCAACGGCCGTACTGCCGGTGAAATGCACATGATCAAAGGGCAGGGTCTGCAGGGCCTGCGCCATTTGCGCATCGCCCTGCAGCACGGCCACCTCATCGGGCGCGAAAACTTCGGCGATCACACGAGCCAGCAAGCCCGACAGGGCAGGCGTCAGTTCCGAGGGCTTGACGATCGCGGTGTTGCCCGCCGCCAAGGCCGAGACCAAAGGGCTGAGGGTGAGATTGATCGGGTAATTGAAGGGGCCGATGATCAGACAGCGGCCGCGCGGCTGAAAACGGATCTGAGCGCGGGTACCCAGGGTCAACCACGTCGGACGCACGCGCTTTGGCCGCATCCATCGCCGCAGCTCCCGCAGCGCCTGGTTGGCCTCCAGGCAGAAAGGGAGCAGCTCGCCCAGATCCACCTCGCCGGCGCTCTTGCGCAAGTCCTGCCAGGCCGCGCGATACCAGTCCTCGCGTCGATCCAGCACGGCCTCACGGAGCCGCAAGATCCTGCTGCGCCGCTGATCGACGGTTGACTCGCGCCAAGCCCGTGCGGTGGCGCCCTGGCGTTCGAACAAAAGTTGCGGGGTAGCCTTGGAATTGGAAGGAAAGGTGTCTTGCATACGATCGACAGTCCTCAGACGGCCAAGCTGCACCCCTGGCTTGGAGCATCTTGACCAACCGGCGCCCAGTTTACTGAGCACCACCGGCAGCCCTTGGCCCTGCCACAAATCCCCTAGAATCAAAAAATGCGTCTTTCGTCGACCCTCCTTGCCAGCGCCTGGGCCAGCCTGTGCATGCAGTCTGCTGCTTTGGCTGCGCCTTCACCGCTGGAAAGCCCGGCACCGGGCACCTCGGTGGTGGCGGCAGCTTCGCACCCGGCCGTGGAACTGGCCAAAACGCTGATTGGCATTCCCTACCGTTGGGCTGGTGCAGACCCACTGGGCGGCTTCGACTGCAGCGGACTGGTCTACTATGTGTTCAATCAGCTGCAGGTGCGCTTGCCGCGCGTGCCCAGAGATCTGTTCCACCGCACCGAGCAAATTGGCCGATCCGAACTGCAACCAGGCGATTTGCTTTTTTTTCATACCTTTGCCCGACTGTCGCACGTTGGCATTTACATCGGCGAAGGCCGGTTCATTCATGCGCCGCGCCGGGGGCAGACCGTGAAGATCGAGTCAATCGACTCAAAGTACTACCAGAAGCGCTACGCGGGAGCTCGTCGGGTGATGAATCCGCCCGCCCTGTCGACGCTGCGGGCCGACCCAGGCTTCTAATTTTCGTTCCTGAAAGTTTGTCATGATCGCTCTCCTGCGGATGTTGTCGCGGCGTCGTGCCGCGCACCGCCTCGTCGCCCTCGCCCTGGGGGCAGTCAGCCTAGCCAGTCAGGCCCAGGGTGATCTGGGACTGACGCTACTGGCCGGACAAAATCCACCCGGCGGTCTGCCCGCCCATCTGAATGCGCCAGCCTGGACCCACTACTCGCAGGCCGTGCAGCGCAATTGGAAGCAATACCGCGGTCAGATCGGTGAACCCATGGAGGCCTGGGCCAGCCAGGAAATCCCCGCCTTCAAAGACACGGTGTTTTATCCCTTCTCGGGCCCAGACTTCTCGACGGTCAGTCAACTGTTCCCAAAGGCCAAGCGCTACATCCTAGTGGCCATGCAGGCGGCCGAGCAACCGGTCAATCTGGCCGACCTCAAGCCCGAGGCGGCCAATCAGACCCTCGAAGTCCTTGCGAGCGCCTGGGAAAATTACGGCCGCGATGGCTTCTTTGTGACTGAGTATCTCGACAAATATCTGCACCGCAATCGGGTGCGTATTGGCGCTTCAACCTTCCTTGGCACCTTCTTCCAGCTCAAGGGCCTGGCGGTGCGCAACGTGGTGCCAATACAGCTCAATGCCCAAGGCGAGATTGAGGAGCTAGAACCACGCCAGGCCAACTGGCGCTCAGTCCGCTTTCGTCTGGACCGCGCCGGTGAGCCGGTGGTGGTCGATTACCTTCGCATCGATCTGTCCGACAAGGGACTGTCGGCCAACCCAGGTCATCTGAAATTCGTAGAAGCTGCTTCGGCCCACCCGGTCTTGCTCAAGGCGGCCTCGCATCTGCCGCAAAACAACAGCTTTTCGATGGTTGCCCGCAGCCTGACCACGCATTCGCCGTTCATCATTCAGGACGAAACTGGTATCCGCTACAGCCAGCTACGGGACCGGTTCAACCTCACCCTTTTTGGTAGGCTCGAACGCACGCACAGCGCCTTTGGCGGCTACCAGCGTGACTTGGTCAAGGCCTTCACCGAGAACAACAACATCAAGCCTCTGAATTTTCGGGTGGGCTACTTCAAGGGCGGCAGCTACGCACTGATCGTGGCCAGAAGAAGAAGCTAGCCGGCGGTCCGGTGTGATCTCATCCAACGGCCTGCTGGCGCTGCCCATCCTGGCAGCCCTTTATCTGAGTCTGGATAGCCAGAGAGCACGCCTTCTTCTCCTGCTGCTGGCCGGGGCTTGCGCACTCGGCGCCGAAGTCCTGATGGCCCATGAAGCCGAACGACTAAAAGCCGGCGCCGGCCTGCTGCTGGTCACTGCCCTCATGCTACTGTGCTGGTTCAGCTGCAGGCTGATCGAGCGCGCGGGCCAACGGGCCTCGACGATCCTCACCTTTGCGATCGTCCTTCAGACCTTCCCGTTGTTGGGCTACAAGCTGTTGCTCACTGGCCTGGCCGATGGCCTGATCGATGCATCGGAACCGGGTGCCCTGACCGAGTTGACTCCCCCCCTGGGACTGTCGGTGCTGACTTTCCAGGCCATCAGCTACACCGTCGACAGCTATCGGAAACAGGTACCTACTGCCAACTGGCGCCACTTTGGCGTCTACATGAGCTTTTTCCCGCATCTGGCGGCCGGGCCTATCCTGAAAGCTTCGGATTTTGTAGCGCAACTGATGCACCGCAAGGTGGTGGAGTCAGAGGACATCCGGGCCGGCTTGTGGCGCATCTTCAAGGGCCTGTTCAAAAAGCTCGTGCTGTCGGACCTGATCGCCAAGGCCGGGGTGAGCCCCGTCTTTGCCGATCCGCAGGCCTTCTCGTCCAGCGAAATTTGCGTCGCCATACTGGCCTTCACCATCCAGATGTTCCTGGACTTTTCGGCCTACACCGATGTGGTGATTGGCAGCGCTCGGCTCCTGGGGCTGAAGTTACCGGAGAACTTCGACCGCCCCTATCAGGCCACTTCGATCGCCGACTACTGGCGACGCTGGCATATGAGCCTGTCGGCCTGGGTCGGCGAGTATGTCTACCGGCCCCTCGGAGGCAACCGGGTGGTTCGATGGAAGATCTACCGTAACGTAATGATCTCCATCGTTCTCCTGGCGCTTTGGCACGGACTGACGGCCAACTTTTTGATTTACGGTCTTCTGCATGGCACTGCCGTCTGCTTTTATCGCTGGATGCGCGAGCAGCCAAGCTGGCAAGGCTGGAGCGGTCGGCATCCTATCCAGGCCAGCGTGGGCGGCTGGCTGCTCACCTTTAGCTTTGTGGTGGTGGCGCGTATCCTTTTTAAGACCCCCACTTTCGAGGAGGCGGCCCTACTGTGGAATAGTCTGCTTTACTCCGAGTTAAGCGCCTGGCCCCGATTCGGTCCGACCTTCTGGATTTGCCTGGCACTGGGTACCTTCGGTTGTTTCATGCCTAACGGCTGGAAAATACCGTTCCAGCGAATCTTTGAACGGCTTCCGGCGCCGGCGCAGGGGCTTCTGTTTGCGGCAGTCCTGATGCTCGGCGCCCAACTCTCCGATGGGCAGGCCCTGGCCTTCATTTACCGGCAGTTCTGAATTCATGTCATTGCTAACCTCGACAAGAAACACGACTGCAGCGAGCCGACATCTGATCGTCGTGCTCTTGGCGGTTCTGTGTAGCCTCCTGCCGCTCTACTGGTTCGATGACGCGCAAACGCTCAGGCCGACCCGAGTCTTAGGGCCGATCGGCCTGCAAAGTGGCGAGCAAGCTCAAAATTCGGTTGAAGGTGAAGTTCAGAAAAATACGGCGTCCGAGGCTTCTACGGAACCAGATCGCCGGCCGACCGAACTCGCAGACACCAGGCCGCCGACCAAGGCGGCGATGCAGCAGACCGTGCCTGCAATTGCCCCTTCGTCAGCTTCGGCCGGTCAGGGCCAGCCTCCAGTCACAGCCGATTCGAATGATGGCCGGGCTGGGGCAGCTTCAGCGACTCAGTCGGCAGCGCCAGTACAGGCCGGGCCGATTAACCCGCGGCAGATTCCGTTGCTACCGATTGAGGGCGTCGAACACTTGAAGCCCTTTTACCGAGCGCTGGCGCGCAATGATCGAGCCACTCCGGTGCGGGTGCTGCATTATGGGGATTCAACGCTGGCTGGCGACGGCATTTCCAAAACGGTACGCGCCCGACTGAAGTCTCAGTTTGGCGACGGAGGACCGGGCTTCTTTGTGGCGGGCATGGATCCACGCTGGATGCGACGGGACGATGTACGGGTCACGCGAGAAGGCCAATGGGATGTTTACACCATCCTCCACGGTGGTAACCAGGGGCGCTACGGTCTCGGCGGCATCGTCGCCAAGCCTCGCTCGGCAGGCCAGGTTCGGGTTAGCCCGCCAAGGTCAGGACAGAGTCTGGGCCAGCGACTTGAAATCTACACCCAGAAGGTACGCAAGCCCGAAGCCCTGCGGGTGCAAATCAACGGCCAAGCGGTCACCGCGCAACGCCTCGAACATGCGAGCCTGGACCAGTGGGTGGTCGATCATGAGCGAGACATCGTCACAGCCGAGATCCGGGTCGGGGAATCCGGGCTTGAACTCTATGGCCTGGTGCTTGAAGCCAAAGGGGGACTGACCTGGGAGACCACCGCAGTGGTGGGCGTCTCCAACGGTTCATTCCGGCAATTCAACGCCGTCCATCTGGCCGAGCAGACGCAGACCCGTAGACCGGATTTGATCGTTGTGACGCTCGGTGGCAATGACGCTGGAAATGGCGCAGTTGTCTCGGGTGAGGGCAAGGTCTACCGCGAAGGTTTTACCCGGGTGCTACAACTGCTTCGCCAGGGCGCCCCCCAGGCTGCCTGCCTGGTCATGAGTCCTCTCGACCAGGGCACCCTAGGAGATGACGGTCGGATCTACTCGAAACGGGCTATGGCCCGCATCGTGGAACTGCAACGGCAGGTCAGCCGGGAGCAAGGCTGCGCCTTCTGGGACACCTGGAGCTTCATGGGGGGTCAAAACGCCTTTGCACGCTGGCTGGAACAGGGCCTGGCCTGGACCGATCTCATGCACTTGACGGAAAGAGGCCTCAACCGGATCGGTCAAGGTCTCTCCAACGCCCTGATCCAGGGCTTTGAACAGCAGCGGAGCGGTCAATGAAAGCAATGCAACAAATTGGAAGCCTGGGCTTGTGCCTCGTGTTCCTGGGGAGTCATCCGGCCGCGGCCCAGGACGGTCAGGCTCCAGCGCCAGCGCCAGCGACTTGGGCACCGACGCAGGAGGCGCCCGCAAGCAATGCGGGGCCAGCAGGCCCCACTCTGCACCAAAGCTTTAGCGTCCGGGGCGGTCTGGTCATGCAGGCCCTCAAGTGCGCCAAGCCTCAACGCAGTCCAATCGCAGTTGTTCGGCCTGGCGAACCGGTGCCGGCGCCGGCGCCGGCCGGCTCTGAGGAGGAGGAGTTACCGCTGACAAATCAGCAGGAACTTGAGCTGCAGCGGCAAGCCCTCCCGCCGCCGAGCCCGGATGAGCTGAGAAAAGGTATGGCGCATGAGGAATGGCTCAGGATCCTGCACCAGCGCTTGAAGGATGCATCCAGCATGCGCCCTACCCGGGTCGGGTTCTGGGGTGGTAGCCATATGGCCGCCGAGTTTTTTGTTTCAGAAGTCCGCAAGCAGATGCAGGCACGATATGGATCAGGGGGCGCCGGACATATCAACCTTCTGTACGGCTTGCCCGGTATCCGGCTGCCAGTACAGGCCCTGTGCCGACAGGGCAAGTGGCAGACCGAGCTGGCGCCCCGTGCCACGGGCTCGCCCCCAATCGCGGCAGGGCTTGGGCTGTTCATGCTGACCAGCCTTGGAGCGCAAGCATCGCTGGAAATCGACCCAATGGCAGCCAATCCGGCCAACGCTGCAAGGTCAGTGTCGGTGCATTATTTGCGACAACCCGAGGGCGGTCGCTTGGAGGTGTGGGTTGATGAGGCGTCTCTGGCTGTCATTGATACGGCCGGCCCGCTGGGCGTGGGCAGCATACGCATCAACGCACAAGAGGGCATCAGCCGCGTCAAACTGGTGGCCTTGGGCAATGAGGCGATCAGTCTTCTAGGCGCCTTCGTGGACAACGAATCTGGATTGGCAGTGGATAACTTCGGCATTGCCGGCGCCTCGGGTACGTTCTGGACTACGGTGCGCAGCGACCTGATGCAGCAGGCGACAAACCAGCGACCCTACGACCTGGTGGTTCTGGCCTACGGCACCAACGATGTCACGGGAGCGCAGTGGGATCCGCAAGACTATCGAAGGCGCTTTGAAGCCACCCTGGAGGCCATGCGACAGGTTATGCCGCAATCCATGTGCGTGCTCATCACACCCGGCGATCGTGTCACCAGCAGTCGGGTGCGCAAGGTTGTCCGAGGCAAGAATGGCAAGACGCGCAAGGTGGTGCAGACTCAGTACGACCTCAAGACCTTTCCCCGCAGGCATATGGAAACTGCGCTGATTCAGAGGGAAATTGGCCAGCGCTACCAGTGCATGACCTGGGACATGTCAATGGAAATGCGCAAGGCTGGCGGCGCCTATGCACTCATGAAGCAAAACCCGCCGTGGATGGCACGAGACTTGATTCATCTCACGCCCCTGGGCTATCAGGAAATGGCGAAGGCTTTCCTGAAGTGGCTGCGCCTGTGAGCGCCGATCCTCCGGCGCCTTATCGGCCAGCCAGAGGCTGTGTCACTGCAAATACTGTGTGCGCTCAGTCCAGGCGCGACAGAAATCCCAGCAAAGCGGCGTTGAAAGCTTCGGCGCTGTCCACGAACAAGGCGTGACCAGCATCTTCGAATACCGTGACCGATGCCTTTGGTCGGCTCTGCATCAGTTCATCGGCCTGCACTGAATATCTGGGAGTGATCGCATACCAGAGGGGTACCGTAGAAGCCATGACCGCCTGTTTGTAGTAATCACGGTGATGAGGCTTATCCAGCAGGCGCCAAGCCGCTGCCGGTTCCAGTTGTCGGGCGGAACGCTCCACCACGTCCACCAACCCATCTTCCGGCGGACGCTTGAAGATGGCTCGCGAGAAATCACGAACGTACAGACCGAAGGCTTCGGGCTTCATCGGCCTTACTGCGCGTCGACCGGGACGCGCCTGCGGGGGCGGTCCCATCCCAATAGAGTTATCTATCAACACCAGCCCCTTAAGTCCCGGCATGGGATGGCGCGTGATCGTCTCCAAAATTTCCATGACTCCCAGAGACCAGCCCAGCAAGACATAGTCATCGAGCTTGAGATGCTGCACCAACTCACGGATATCGTCGGCTCGGCGCTGGGCCGAGAGGTCCCGCACCTTGACCTGAGACTGGCCCTGCCCGCGGGGATCGAGCACTACGACCCGATAGTGCTCGGATAAACCTGCGAGCTGATGTTTGAAAACATCACCCGGCATCAGCCAACCCGGAATAAACACCAGCGCCCGCGACCCCTGTCCTGCGCTCAGGTAATGCAGCATCGCCCTGTCCGAAGCCCTGAAGAATTGGCCGGCCTGAGCCAGGGATGCAGGGCCGAATCCTGCTAGAAAAGTGGCCATAAGCGCCGCGCAGACAGTGAGCGATCGGATGAACATGCTCGCCAAAATTTCAGAAAGTCCACTGAGACAGCGATCTCATCGACGGGCGGGTGCGTCCAGAAGATGTCGGGCGACGATCTCCTTCATGATCTCGGTCGTACCGCCATAGATACGTTGCACCCGTGCATCGGCCCAAGCGCGGGCAATAGGGTACTCATTCATGTACCCATAACCCCCGAAAAGCTGAACGCACCGATCCAGTACCGAGAACTGCATTTCGGTGGTCCAGAACTTGGCCACCGACGCTGCCGCAGTATCGAACTCGCCCCGGATATGCCGGCCGATGCAGTCTTTCAGGAAGGTGCGAGCCACTTGTACATCCGCGTAGGCCTGAGCCAGAGCATGCCGCACCACCTGCTTGCTGGCCA
>CAZATV010000046.1:8295-21709 GCA_964488145.1 uncultured Polaromonas sp. | reverse complement strand
CCGAACTGCCCAGCAGCGTGCGTGATGTCACCGACCCGCTCGACGCAGTGGGCAATACCACCAAGGCGGTCACCAAAGGGTATGCCATCGGCTCCGCCGGGCTGGCCGCCCTGGTTCTGTTTGCCGACTACACCCACAAGCTCGAAACCTATGGCTCGAAGATCAGCTTTGACCTGTCTGATCCGATGGTCATCGTTGGGCTGTTCATTGGCGGATTAATTCCCTATCTGTTCGGGGCCATGGCCATGGAGGCCGTGGGCCGGTCAGCCGGCGCAGTGGTCGAGGAAGTGCGCCGCCAATTCCGCGAAATCAAGGCCAAGCCCGAATACGGCCGCGCCGTAGACATGCTGACCACCGCAGCCATCAAGGAGATGATGATCCCCTCGCTGCTGCCAGTGATCGTGCCGATCGCGGTCGGTCTGATCCTCGGCCCCAAGGCCCTGGGCGGCTTGCTGATGGGCACCATCGTCACCGGTCTGTTTGTCGCCATTTCGATGTGTACCGGCGGCGGCGCCTGGGACAACGCCAAGAAGTACATCGAAGACGGTCACCACGGCGGCAAGGGCAGCGACGCGCACAAGGCGGCAGTGACCGGCGATACGGTGGGCGACCCCTACAAGGATACCGCTGGCCCTGCCGTCAACCCGCTGATCAAGATCATCAACATCGTGGCTCTGCTGATCGTTCCCTTGGTGGTTCAGTTCCACGGGGGCGCCAAGGCGGCACCAGCCGCGGCCCCGGCGCCAACCGCGGTGGTAGCGCCGGCCCCCGTTGCCGCACCTGCGGCCGATGCTGCGGCCGCACCATCTGCAGCGCCGGCTGCACCCTCCGCACCGGCTCCAGGCACCAAGTAGGCCGGCATCCGTCCTGGCTCTCCAAAGGCCCGCTTTCAGCGGGCCTTTTTGATGGAAGCCTATACGTAAATACAAAGGGCGCATCGCGAAAACCCTTGTGTTTGGGCTGGGCGAGCCTGGGTATCATGCCCGGCCGGGCTTGCAAGCCCGGGGCCAGACCCTGAACTGGAGAGCTCACCCCAGGACTGGATCGGCGCCGTAGCTTCTGAAACCTGTCCATCTGAACCGACTCCATGCCGCGCTTTGCAGCCAACCTCTCCATGATGTACAGCGAGGTGAACTTCCTTGATCGGTTTGCCGCGGCGACAGACGATGGATTTAAGGCCGTCGAATACCAATTCCCCTATGCCTTCCGCGTCGACGACATAGCGCATCGACTGCAGCAGACGGGACTCACCCTGGCCCTGTTCAATTTACCGCCGGGCCATTGGGAGGCGGGTGAACGCGGTCTGGCCTGCCTGCCCGGCCGGCGAGAAGCGTTCGAACGCAGCCTCGATGTCGGGTTGACCTACGCGCTGGCCACTGAGGCCCGACAAATTCATGTCATGGCGGGCATCGCGGCTTCAGATATGGACCCGGCGCTTCTGCGCAAGACCTATGTCGACAATCTCAGGCTTGCCTGCGATCGATTGGCCGAGCACGGCATCACCGCCTTGATCGAACCCATCAACCGCCGCGACGTGCCAGGCTACTTCCTGACGCACCAACAGCAGGCCCACGACATTTGCGCCGAAGTTGACCGACCCAATATCCGGGTGCAGATGGATCTCTATCACTGCCAGATCATCGAAGGCGATCTGGCGTACAGGATCAAGAAGCATTTCACCGGGATCGGTCATCTCCAGATCGCCGGTGTACCGCAGCGGCATGAGCCTGACGAGGGCGAGGTCAATTACGCTTTTATCTTTGATCTGCTCGACAGGATGGGTTACGCTGGCTACATCGGCTGTGAATACCATCCACGGGGAAAAACTTCTGCCGGACTGCAGTGGATGAACCGCTGGACCGAGCGTGCCCGACGGGCACCCGTGGGCTGCAACTGATTTCGACAACCCCAAATTAACGACAACAAGACTTTTTTCCAACCCAAAGGAGATCCCCATGCAAGTGTCCCACCTCATGAAGTCGCTCGGCCTTGCCGGTCTACTCGTCGCCGGTACAGTCCAAGCCCAAACCGTTCTGAAGATCGGCTATGCCGTCCCGACCAACTCCCATTACGGCGTGGGTGCCAATACCTTCTGCGAGGAAATCGACAAAGGTACGCAGGGACGCTACAAGTGCCAGCACTTTCCGTCTGGTTCACTGGGTGGCGAACGCGAAATGATCGAGGCCGTGCAACTGGGCACGCTCGATCTGGTCAACACCTCTACCGGCCCGCTGGGCAATTTCGTGCCTGAGGTCAAGATCGTCGATATTCCCTTCCTGTTTCGCGACTATGACCACGCGCGCAAGGTGATGGACGGTCAGGTGGGCCAGGATTTGCTCAAGGCTATGCAGGGCAAAGGGCTGATCGGTCTGGCCTGGACCGAAAACGGCTTTCGGCACATGACCAACAGCAAGCGCCCCATCCGCTCGGCCGATGATGCACGCGGCCTGAAGATGCGCACCATGGAAAACAAGGTACACATGGACGGCTATAAAACTTTCGGCATTCTGCCCACGCCCATGCCCTTCCCGGAACTGTTCACTGCGCTGCAGCAGGGCACAGTCGATGGCCAGGAAAATCCCATTCCAGTGATTTTGTCGGCTAAGTTTTCACAAGTACAAAAGCACCTGTCCCTGACCGGTCATGTGTACTCGCCGGCCGTGATCATTCTCACACCCAGCGTCTGGAACAAGCTATCCGCCGCTGACAAGAACGTCTTTCTGGAAGCAGGCAAAAAAGCCGCTGCGGCTCAGCGCAAGCGCGTCAATGACGATGAAAACAACGGTATTGCCCAACTGGAAAAGGACGGCATGCAAGTTATCCGCCAAGTCAACGGTGAGAGCTTCCGCAAAGCTGTAACGCCAGCCTATCAGGAATACGCCAAAGAGTTCGGCGCAGCCCGCATCGCCGCCATCCAGGCAGTCAAATAAAGGGCATACGATCTGACGCGGGTGCGGTGCACTTGCGCCCGCGTCAGATCCGACTTTGAGGGGTAGGCCTCTCCTCTGCTCCGAGGGACTGAACCATGCGACAGCTTGTTCTGCGGATAGACCGCTACACCACCGGCCTGAGCCTGCACATCGCCTGCTTCCTGCTGGCGGTGATCTCCTGCCTGGGCCTCTGGCAGGTGGTCTCGCGCTTCGTCTTCGAGCAGCCCTCGACCTGGACTGAGGAGGCCATGCGACGTCTACTGATCTGGATGGTCATGCTCGGCGTGGTCGCTGCCTTGAGGCAGGGCTCGATGGTGTCGGTCGACCTGATGCTTCGACTCTCCAAGGGACACTGGAGGCAGACGGTGCGGTGGGTCATCACCTTGTTCAATTTGGCCTTTCTCTCCGTGGTGCTGTTTTTTGGTCTGCAATTGATTCAACGGGTACGTTTCCAGACCTTTGCCAGCATGGACCTGTCGATGTCCTGGGCCTACGGCGCCCTGCCAGCCGGCGCCTTGCTCGGACTGCTGGCAGTGGTCGCGCAACACCTCGACCCTCGCGCTGAAGAGCTCGAGACTGCTCAGTAAATGCCTTTTCCGACCCAGCCAGCGACCAGACCATGTCCCTGACCCTGCTGATCACGATGCTGCTGTGCTTTGCCTTCAGCATCTCCATCGCCGTTTCGATCGGTGGCTCGGCGGTCCTCGGGCTGGCCCTCTTCGACAGCGGAAAGCTCATCCTGGTACCCAAGGAGATGTTCACCGCCATCGACAAATTCCCGCTGGCGGCCATCCCCTTCTTCATTCTGGCTGGCAATCTGATGGAAACCGGCGGCATTTCCAGAAGGCTGGTTGAATTTGCCAAATCGCTGGTCGGGGGCGTACAGGGCGGCCTGCCCATGACCTGCGTGCTGACCTGCATGATCTTTGCGGCCGTCTCCGGCTCGTCGGTGGCCACCACTTTCGCCATCGGATCGATTCTCATCCCCGCCCTGATCCGGCACGGCTACCCCACAAGCTACGCTGCCTCCCTACAGGCGACTTCAGCAGAGCTGGGCGTGATCATCCCGCCCTCAATCCCGATGATCCTTTTTGGAGTGGCTGCTGAAGTCTCCATTGGAGAGTTGTTCATCGCCGGCTTTGGCCCCGGACTGCTGATCGGCGGCGTTCTGATGCTGTTCGTGCACCTCTACTGCCGCTACAAGGGATGGGGCAAGAACGACGGGGACGGTCGGCTGGGCGTCCTGCGCGCCACCTGGAGCGCGGGCTGGGCCCTTTTGATGCCAGTGATCATCCTGGGGGGCATTTATGGTGGCGTCTTCACGCCCACCGAAGCCTCGGTCATCGCCGTTTTCTACGCCTTGGTGGTCGGCCTGCTCATACACCGGGAACTGCGCCTGGTCGACTTGATCCCGGTGCTGCGTAAATCGGTGATCTCCAGCGCGGTGATCATGTTCATCATCGCGAACGCTGGACTGTTCGCCTTTCTGATTACCCGGGCCGGTATCCCCGATGCCATCGGCTTGTGGCTCAAGGATATCCTGCAGTCGCCCGTCTGGTTCCTCTTCGGTGTCAACGCAGCCTTGTTCGTCATTGGCATGTTCATCGAGACCTCGGCGGCCATCATCGTGCTGGCTCCGATCCTGGCTCCGGTGGCCATCCACTTTGGCATTGACCCGGTGCACTTTGGCATCATCATGGTGGTCAATTTGGCCCTGGGCATGATCACGCCGCCCTTTGGGGTCAATCTTTTTGCAGCCTGTACCGTCGCGCGAATCTCCCTGGACCGTATCATCGGGCACCTGCTGCCCTTCGTCCTGGTCATACTCGGCTGTCTGGCGATCATCACCTATGTTCCGGCCCTGTCACTGACCTTGCGGGATATGGTCTATGCCAAACCGCCGGTGCTTAGTGTGGAGCCATCCGTCGGACCGACCGTTGCACCGGAGCCGTCTCCCTCAGGACCCACTGCAACCGCCGTGCCTAGTCCCTCACCCGCACCGGTCATCGGTCCCTCACCCTCGCCAGTCATCGGTCCGATGCCAGCCCCAGTTCCCGCAAAATAGGGGCTTCGGACTCACCGAGTCCACTCAGCAGTGGGAAAGACATGCGACTGAAGGACAAATCCATTATCGTCACCGGCGCTGGCAGCGGCATCGGAGAAGGCATTGCTCGGCGGCTGGCCCAGGAAGGCGCCCGGGTCATTGTCAATGACCTGCAAGTCTCCGGGGGTGAACGCGTCGCCGCAGAAATCCGGGCTTCTGGGGGGCAAGCTGCTTTTGTTCAGGCTGACGTCACCCAAAGCGCCGACATGAAGCGCCTGATCGGATCGGCAGTCACGCATTTCGGACGTCTCGACGTCGTGGTCAACAACGCGGGCTGGACGCACCGCAATCAAAGTGCATTGACCGTCAGCGAAGTCGAATTCGACCGCTGCTATGCAGTCAATGTCAAGAGCATCTATCTGAGCACTCTGCACGCGGTACCGATCTTTCGGGCACAGGGGGGGGGCAGCTTCATCAACATCGCCTCAACCGCAGGCGTGCGGCCTCGCCCAGGTCTGACTTGGTATAACGGCTCCAAAGGAGCGGCCATCATCACCAGCAAGTCATTGGCCGCTGAGTTCGGTCCCGACAACATCCGGGTCAACTGCATCAACCCGGTCATGAACCCCACGACTGGCATGGGCGAGTTGTTTGCTGGCGGCGAACTGACCGAAGAAAGGCTCGCGCGCTTTCGCGCCACCATCCCGCTGGGTCGCTTCTCAACAGCGCTTGATGTGGCCAACGCCGCCCTGTATCTGGCCAGCGACGAAGCGGCATTCATCTCCGGCGTCTGCATCGAAGTCGATGGTGCGCGCTGTGTTTAAGTACCTGCAGCGGCAGACTCCACTCGGCCGCGCCCCTCACAGCCCCTCAGGCGAACTTTGATGAGCGAGTCCCTGCGCATCATTCCGGTCGCTGACCTGCGCTATGCCAGCAGCGTCCCGTCCATACCTCGTCACCCTGTACCTGCGGGAGGACACCTCGCCGACACGCTGAACCGACCCCTGCGCGATCTGCGGATCAGCGTCACCGATCGCTGCAATTTTCGCTGCAGCTACTGTATGCCCCGGGAGGTCTTTGACAAGGACTACGCCTTTCTACCCCAGAGTTCGCTGCTCAGCTTCGAGGAGATCACCCGCCTGGCCCGTCTTTTCGTCGCGCATGGTGTGGAGAAAATTCGGTTGACCGGCGGTGAGCCGCTGCTGCGCAAAAATATCGAGGTTCTGGTCAGTATGCTGGCTGGGCTGAAGACGGCCAGCGGCCGGGATCTGGACCTCACGCTCACCACCAACGGATCGCTTCTGGCGACCAAGGCACAGGCCCTCAAGAATGCCGGCCTCAAGCGCGTGACCGTTAGCCTCGATGGGCTGGACGACGCAGTGTTTCGCCGCATGAATGACGCAGATTTCCCAGTGGCCGATGTTCTGCGCGGCATCGAAGTGGCGCAGAAGGTGGGCCTGGCACCCCTGAAGGTCAATATGGTGGTTAAGCGGGGCACCAACGACCAGGAAATCGTGCCGATGGCGAAGTACTTTCGAGGTAGCTCCGCGGTGCTGCGCTTCATTGAATTCATGGATGTAGGCCAGACCAACCAGTGGCGCCTGGACGAAGTTCTCCCTTCGGCTGAGGTGATCGAGCGCATTTCAGCCCACCACCGGCTGGAACCTCTGGAATCGAGCGCTCCAGGTGAAACCGCCCAACGCTGGCGCTACGCTGACGGCGCCGGCGAAATAGGCGTGATCAGCAGCGTGACGCAAGCTTTCTGCAGGGACTGCAACCGGGCCCGGCTGTCCACCGAAGGCAAACTCTTTCTGTGTCTGTTTGCCGCCCGAGGTTATGACCTGCGAGCCCTGCTGCGCGGCGGCCATGACGATCCGCAAATTAGCGGCGCCATCGCCGAGATCTGGCAGCAGCGCACGGATCGCTATTCAGAGCTTCGCGCCAACCCAATGGCCAATCCGGCTCAACAGTCGCCCCCCGCCGGCCCACGCGTCGAGATGAGCTACATCGGTGGTTAGGGTGCCGCCTATTTCAGAGATTACCGGACTGGTGCTGGCGGGCGGGCGAGGCTCTCGCATGGGCGGTCTCGACAAGGGACTGCAAATCCTGCGGGGTCAAGCGATGGCCAAGCATAGTCTGGAGCGACTGGCGCCCCAAGTGGGCTCAGTAGCCGTCAACGCCAATCGCCATCTGGACCACTATGCCGATTGGCGATGCCCGGTATGGCCAGACCCCGAAACTGCCGGGGACTTTTCCGGACCACTGGCTGGCTTTCTGACGGGATTGACCCACTGCCGGACCCCTTTCCTCTGCACCGTGCCCTGCGACAGCCCATTTTTCCCGCTCGATCTGGTCGCGCGATTGGCCTTGAGCCTGAGCCAAGCCGGCGCCGACATCGCCATGGCTGCCGCAGCCGAGGAGGACGGCCAAGTCCGGCCGCAACCCGTATTCTGTTTGATGAAAACTGAGCTGCGCGAGAGCCTGCAAGCTTTCATGCACTCGGGGCGTCGCAAAATCGACGCCTGGACCGCAGCCGAACGGACTGTGCTGACGCGCTTTGATCGCCCTGAGGATGACCCGCGGGCCTTCATGAACGTCAACACCCTGCAACAACTCTATCAACTGGAACAAGAGCGCCTCACGTGAAGAGCTTGCAGCAAATTGCCGATGCCCTGGAGGGCTATGACCCGAAGGCTCTGCCTGTCCTGCGGGCACAAGCCTTCCTGAAAGAACTGATCGAACCCGTCACAGACATCGAGGAAGTTTCTCTGTCCGATGGATGCGAGCGGATTCTGGCCCATGACCTGATCAGCCCGCTGGATGTGCCCCCGCATGACAACTCGGCCATGGACGGCTATGCCTTTGACGGCTCGGCTCTCAGCGGCGGCCATGAGGAGCTTTCGCTGAAAGTGGTGGGGACGGCGCTGGCCGGCAAGGCCTGGGCCGGCCGGGTGGGCCCAGGTCAATGCATCCGCATCATGACCGGAGCCATCATGCCCGAGGGATTGGATACGGTGGTGCCGCAAGAGATGGTTCGCCTGGAAGGCGCCGAGTCGAACATCCGATTTGCCGCTCGCGCCTTGCGGGTGGGTGATAACCGTCGATTTCGTGGGGAGGACCTTCGCCGCGGATCCATCGCCTTGCGCCAAGGCCAGAGACTGGGACCTGCTCGCCTGGGCCTGGCCGCCTCATTAGGTAGGGTTCGGCTGCCGGTCTACCGCAGTCTCCGGGTGGCCTGTTTGTCCACCGGTGACGAAATCACCGCCGCCGGTCAGCCGCTGCGCGAAGGCGCGGTCTACGACAGCAACCGCTACAGTCTGCTGGGGCTCTTGAGGCGCCTGGGCTGCGAGGTGATCGACCTGGGACTGGTCCCGGATGACCCCGCCCAACTGCGAGCCGCTTTTGAGGCGGCCGCACAAGCCGATGTGGTCATCAGTTCAGGGGGGGTGAGCGTCGGTGAGGCCGATCACACCCGGGCTCTTCTGGATCAAGTGGGAGAGATGGTGTTCTGGCGGGTGGCCATGCGACCCGGACGCCCCCTGGCGGCCGGTCGCATCCTGCGCCGGGGACAACAACGCCCCACGCTGGTGTTCGGTCTGCCCGGTAATCCGGTGGCGGTGATGGTGACCTTCCTGGCTTTGGTGCGCCCGACCCTGCTGCAACTGATGGGCTGCACCGACGAACCCCCGCCTCTGCTGCGGGCACGCTGCCTTTCGGATCTGCGCAAGAAACCCGGCCGCACCGAATATCAGCGCGGCTGGGTCAGCGCAGACGCGCATGGCGGGCTACAGGTAGAGGTCACCGGGAACCAGGGATCAGGCGTCCTGAGCTCCATGACCCAGGCCAACGGCCTGATCGTGCTGCCCCACGAAGGCGGCACAGTCAAGGCCGGCGACCTTGTGGAGGTGATGATGTTTGAAGGCTATCTCTGAGGCGGGCCCGCCGCCTCAAAGGGCTTCAATGATGCGAATGTCGCGCTCGGCTGCACGTGGCCCCAAAGCGGCCAAGGCCGCCTGATACCCCGGGCTTTCATACGCACTGAGCGCCGCCTGCAGGCTGTCGAATTCGACGATCACCGTCCGCAGGGATTTGCCCTGCTCCTTGACGGCCGTCGGTAAACCGCGCGCCAACAAACGCCCTCCGGCGGCCTCCAGGGCCGGGCCGGCCAGACGGGCATAAGCCTGTAAGGCAGCTTCATCGTAGATGGCCTGATAGGCACTGATCCAATAGGCTTTCGGCATGAACCTCGGTCTCCTGCTATCGGTTGATTCGATTTATTTCGCGACGATTTCCTGACCCTGATGGGCGGGTGCGGCCTCTTGAATCTCACGAGTGTCTGCGCCGGGTATGGAGCGGCGGGCAAACAGTGAATACATCGTGGGCACCACGAAAACGGTCAGCAGAGTGCCCAAGCTCATGCCCCCGACGATCACCCAGCCAATCTGTATGCGACTCTCGGCACCTGCCCCGGTCGCCAGAGCCAGGGGAATAGCGCCAAGCACCATGGCTCCGGTGGTCATCAGAATGGGGCGCAGACGCTGCGTGGAGGCGCGAATCAGGGCATCCGTCATCTCCATGCCCTGAATCCGCAACTGATTGGTAAATTCAACGATCAGAATCCCGTGCTTGGTGATCAGCCCCACCAGCGTGATCAGTCCGATCTGCGAATACACGTTGAGCGAGCCACCCGACCATTTCAGAGCCAATAGGGCCCCGATCATCGACATGGGCACCGACAGCATGATGACCAAGGGATCGACAAAGCTTTCAAACTGCGCCGCCAGCACCAGGAAGATGAAGACCAGGGCCAACGCAAAGACCACAGCCAGCGCACCCTGACTGTTGCGAAACTCTCGCGAAGTGCCACTGAGGTCTGTGCTGAAGCCCGTCTTGAGCACCTTGGCCGCCGTCGCGTCCATGAATTGGAGGGCCTCGCCAAGGGAATAGTCGGGCGCCAGGTTGGCGGTAATGGTGACCGAGCGACGCTGGCCGAAGTGGTTCAACTCCCGCGGCGAGACGGTCTCGCGAACCTTGACCAGCGCGGACAAGGGAATCATCGCGTCATTGCGACCCCGCACATAGATGCGATCGATGTCATCGGGCGTGTTGCGGCCCGAGGCCTGCGTCTGCACGATGACATCGTACTGGTCGGCATCGCGCTTGTACCGCGTCACATTGCGCCCCCCCAGAAGCGTTTCGATCGCACGGGCCACCGCGTCGACACCGACACCCAGATCTGCGGCGCGATCACGGTCCACCTCAATGCGCAGCTCAGGCTTGTTCAGGCGCAGGTCGACGTCAGGCGAGACGATGCCCGGGTTCTTGGCCATTTCATCGAGCATTTGCCGAGTCACCTGGTTGAGCTGCTGGTAACTGGCCGAAGTCTGGATGACAAAACTCAGGGGGCGCTCCCGGAACCCCTGACCCAGGGAAGGCGGAGTGATCGGAAAGGCGCTGACGCCGGCCAGAGATGCAAAACGTGGCTGCAGTTCCCGGGCAATCTGGAGCGTGGTGCGATCACGTTCATCCCAATCCACTGCGCGGTAAAACACCGTGCCCTGGGCGACCGTCGGATTGCCCACGTTGGCAAAAATACGATCGAACTCCGGGTAACGTTGCCCCATGCCCTCGATCATCTGCGCATAACGGTTGGTATAGGCTAGGGTCGCACCGTCCGGGGCATTGATGCTGGCCAAGATAACCCCCCGGTCTTCCAGCGGAGCCAATTCGGACTTCATACCCGGGAACACCCAAGCAATACCGGCAGCACTCAGCCCCATCACGCCCACCACGATCCAGCGAGCCTGAACGAGACCGGCTCCCAGGCGGGCCACCAAGCCGGCACCCTCTGGCGGACGCACACGAGCAGTCACCAACCAGCGAAGGAAGGAGCCGTAACCATTGGCGATGGCGGTGAGGACGCGCTCCATGCCCCGATCAAACCAATTGGGTTTAGGGTTGTGACGCAAGAGCTTGGCAGACATCATGGGAGTCAGCGTGAGTGCCACAAAACCAGACACCACCACCGCGCCGGCCAGAGCCAGAGCAAATTCGATGAACAGGCGGCCTGTACGACCGGGCGTGAAGGCCAGGGGGGCATAAACCGCTACCAGCGTCGCCGTCATGGTGACCACCGCAAATCCGATTTCGCGCGCACCCTTGATCCCCGCCGAGAATGGATCCATCCCCTCTTCAATATGACGGTAGATGTTCTCCAGCATCACAATCGCATCATCCACAACCAGACCGATGGCCAGCACCAGGGCCAGGAGGGTCAGGGTGTTGATCGAAAAACCCGCCAGGCTCATCAGCGCGAAGGTTCCCACCAGACTGACCGGAATGGTGATGATCGGGATCAGCGACGCCCGCAGGGTGCGCAGGAACACGAAAATCACCAAGGCGACCAGCACGACCGCCTCGGCAATGGTCTTGTAGACATTCTTGATGGACCGGTCGATGAAGACTGAGTTGTCGTTGGCCACCGATATCTGAATATCAGCCGGCAGATCGGCTTGCAACTTGGGCATCATCTCGCGCACCCCACGCGAGAGATCCAGCGGATTGGCCGTAGCCTGCCGGATCACCCCCACCGACAAGGATGGCTTGCCGTTGAGCCGAACCGCGGTGCGCTCATCGGCAGGCTCCTCCCGCACGCGTGCCACATCACGAATCTTGACCGGAAAACCGTTGACGGTCCGAATCACGATATCGCCGAACTGGCCGGCGCGCACCAGATCGGTCTGGGAGGTAACGCTGAATTCGCGCTGCACAGACTCGATGCGCCCGGCTGGCAATTCGAGATTGCTACGACGGATCGCGTCCTCAACATCCTGCGTGGTCAGTCGGTAGGCTGCCAATCGGTCGGTGTCAATCCATACCCGCATGGCGTACTTGCGTTCACCGAAGATCCGAACATCAGCGACGCCCGTGACGGTTTGCAAGCGCGGCTTGACCACCCGATTAATCAGATCATTGATCGCCAGTTGAGGCGTTGTCTCGCTGGAAAAAGCCAACCAGATGACCGGAAAGGCGTCGGCCTCGACCTTAGCGATGACCGGCTCCTCAATGGCTTGCGGCAAGCGATTGCGCACACGTGATGTGCGATCGCGCACCTCGGCCGCGGCGGCATCGGCATCCTTCTCGAGCCGGAATCGAACCGTGATCTGGGCCTGGTCGGCCCGGCTGATCGAGGTCAGCACATCAACCGCGTCGATGCCGGCAATCGAATCCTCCAGCGGCTTGGTCACCTGAGATTCGATCACCTCGGCCGAGGCACCTGGGTAGCGCACGCTGACGGTGACCACCGGCTCGTCAATCTTCGGGTACTCACGCACCGTCAGACGGTCGAAGCTGACCGCACCGACCAACAAGATGAGCAAGGAAAGAACCGTGGCAAAGACTGGTCGGCGAATCGAAATTTCAGCCAATTGCATGGTCGGTGGCCTTCTGTGGGGTGTGGGCGCTTTTCAGGATTCCGGGCCCAGGCTCAACCCGGCTGCCGGCTTGGACCGGGACGGCCTGAGGGAGCCGCTCCGTCCCGTCCGCTGGAGCCCCCCGTCGGTCCGCCAGCCATGAGACACGGGTCCGGCCCCTTCAGGGGCGCCTGCGCGGCGCCCGAGCGGCCCGGACCGCCGGGGCGAGCACCGGCACCGGGAGGGCCACCGGCACCGGGAGGGCCACCTGCGCCGGGGGGCCCACCTGCGCCGGGAGGACCACCTGCGCCGGGAGGACCGCCTGCGCCGGGAGGACCGCCTGCGCCGGGAGGACCGCCAGGCCGGCCACCACTGGCCTCAATGACCCGCACGGCCATACCATCGCGCTGCAGTCGCTGCTGACCGGCCACCACAATGGTGTCGCCAGCCTCCAACCCGCCAAGAATTTCGGCCCGACCGGGCACGCGCAACCCCACCCGAACGTCGACACGCTGTGTCACCTTGCCCTCGGGTCCATCGACCAGGCGAATCACGAATTGCCGCCCCCCCTGAGGAACTATCGCCTCCTCGGGCACCGTCAAGGCTTTATCCCGCTGGGCAAACACGTTGGAGACCCGGGCAAACATGCCCGGTCGCAATTGCATCCTCCGGTTGTCAATGCAGGCACGAACACCCAGCGAACGGCCGTTGGCATCAATCAACGGGTCGATCGCCTGCACCACCGCCGCGAATTTTCGACCCGGCAACGCATCAATCTCCACCTGCGCGCGCTGGCCCGTACGCACCCGCGTCTGAAAACGCTCGGGAAGCCGATAGTCCACGTAAACCGCATCCATATCTTCCAGATTGACCACATCGGCGCCATCCTTGAGGTAGTCCCCAAGATTGATCGACCGGATACCGACCGTGCCATCAAAGGGCGCCAGAATTTTCAGTCGATCAGCGGTAGCCCTGGCCAGCGCCAGCTTGGCCAGCGCCACCTCGAGATTGGCAGCGCTCTCATCGAG
>CAZATV010000046.1:0-8195 GCA_964488145.1 uncultured Polaromonas sp. | reverse complement strand
TGGCCAGCGCCAGCTTGGCCAGCGCCACCTCGAGATTGGCAGCGCTCTCATCGAGCGTGCGGCGGCTGATGAAATTTTGTTCGACCAATTCCTTGTTGCGGTTGAAATTCGACCGCATGATCGAGACCTCGGCCTCGGCCTGCTTGATCTGGGCCTGCGCCAGTTGATCATCCAGTTGAACCAGCAGCTGACCCTTGCTCACCCGCTGGCCATCACGGAAATTGATTTGCGTAATACGCCCGCTGACTTCGGGACGGACAATCACATTCTGGCGTGACCGCAGACTGCCCACCGACTGGGCCTCATCGACCAGAGAGGTCTGCTGTACCTGGGCCACCTCCACCGCAGGCTTGCCGCCTCCCGGGCCGGTGCTACCGCTGGCTCCTGCAGCCGGGGCCGAAGCAGCGCCGGAGGCGGAGGGGGCCGAGGGTGCCCCGGCAGGCGCTTCAGTCTTGGAGAGCCGGCCCTGGTTTTGATACCACCAGCCACCGCCGGCCACAATGACAAGGAGGACCACGGCGACGACCCGCGTCGCGATTTTGGAAGCCATCGAATTGCCTCTGCGCTAAGCCCGAAAAACGCACCTCGCACAGGCACTTCGGGTAATTTCTTAACCAGTTTGCAATGTAACAGGCCATGGCTGAGCACGCCGCCACTCGGGTTCGGGATTACCCGAATTAAAAGGTACGCGTTATCACTAATTCAAACCGCGATCGTGCGCTCGACGTGCCGGTCGCCGACCTCACCCTACACTGATCTCCATGCAAAGCTTCGACGCGGTCATTGTGGGAGCCGGCGCGGCCGGACTGTTTTGTGCCAGTCAAGCGGCCCAGCGCGGACTGAAGGTGCTGCTGATCGATCACAGCCCCAAATTGGCCGAGAAGATTCGCATCTCGGGGGGCGGTCGATGCAATTTCACCAATACCGGTACCGGACCCCAGCATTTCCTCAGTGAGAACCCGCACTTTTGCCGATCAGCCCTGGCCCGCTTCACGCCTCAGAACTTCATAACCCTGGTGCGAAAGCACGGGATCGGCTTTCATGAAAAGCACAAAGGCCAGTTGTTCTGCGACCGGTCCGCGCAAGACCTTATCGACATGCTGCTGAGCCTGTGTCAAGAGGGCAAGGTGGAACGCTGGCAACCCTGCACGGTGGCTGCGGTGGAGCAACCCGCGCAGGACTATCGGCTGCAAACCGATCGGGGCCCTGTGCAGACCCGGCAACTGGTGATTGCGACCGGCGGCCTTTCCATCCCCAAGATTGGCGCCAGCGATTGGGGGTACCGACTGGCTCGCCAATTTGGCCTGCGGGTGGTTCCCACAAGACCGGCGCTGGTCCCCCTGACCTTCCATGACGAAACCTGGGCGCCTTACGTGGATCTGGCCGGGGTGTCACTGCCGGTTCGAGTCAGCACCGTCGAAACGGGAGGCAGCCGAAGGAAGCAACGCGCGAGCTTCGATGAAGACTTGCTTTTCACCCATCGAGGGCTGAGCGGACCAGCGGCCCTGCAGATTTCAAGCTTCTGGCAAGAGGGCCAGAAGCTGGCCATCGACCTGCTGCCGGCGTGGTCAGAGGCGGGCGGCCTTCAGGCCCATTTGATCGGCCTGAAGGCCGGTTCCCGCAAGCAGGTGAGCACCGAACTGTCGGGCCTGCTGCCTGCACGTCTGGCGGAGGCATGGACCGAGGGCGGACTGCGGCGACCGATCTGCGATGTCCCTGACAGAACACTGGCCGACTTGGCGCATCGGCTGGGACGCTGGGAGCTCAGTCCCGAGGGGACCGAAGGCTACCGCAAGGCCGAGGTCACCGCCGGCGGCGTCGACACCCGGGACCTGTCCTCGCAGACGATGGAGTCGAAGCAGCCGGGGCTGTACTTCATCGGCGAAGTCGTCGACGTGACCGGCTGGCTGGGCGGGTACAACTTTCAGTGGGCCTGGGCCAGCGCCCACGCCTGCGCGCAAGCCCTGGCCCCCTGAGCCTGGCCCGCTCACGATCCCTATCCCGCTTAGGGGCTTCTGCTACAATCTTGGGCTTTGCCGGCAACCTCGCGCCCTTTGAAAAGAAGCAGACCTCTTCGGCGCCCATCCTGGATTAATTCATGACCACCATTCGCGTGAAAGACAACGAGCCCTTCGACGTGGCCCTGCGCCGCTTCAAGCGCACCATCGAAAAACTCGGTCTGCTGACCGACCTGCGGGCCCGCGAGTTCTACGAAAAGCCGACCGCCGAGCGCAAACGCAAAAAAGCGGCTGCGGTCAAGCGCAACTACAAGCGTATCCGGTCCATGCAGTTGCCCAAAAAACTGTACTGAACCCATCCGAACGCCGCAAGCTCCTCGGGGCTTCGGCTCGAACAGCCCGCCCGAGGACGCTCAGGCGGGCTTTGTCTTTTCCAGAATCAGCAGGAGATCGGGCATGCCCCTGAAGGAGCAAATCAACGAGGACATGAAGTCGGCTATGCGCTCACGCGAGGCCGACCGCTTGGCTACCATTCGACTGCTCATGGCCGCGCTCAAGCAAAAAGAGGTGGACGAGCGCGTCGTGCTCGACGATGCGGCAGTGGTGGCCATCGTCGACAAACTGATCAAGCAGCGCAAGGACTCCATCGAAGCCTTCCGCCAGGCCAACCGGCAGGATCTGGCCGACAAGGAAGAGGCGGAGATGAAGGTGTTGCAGGGCTATCTGCCACAGCGCATGAGCCCCGAGGAGATAGAAGCGGCGGTACGCACGATCGTCAGTGGCCTGGGGGCCACTGGCCCGAGTGATATGGGCAAGGTCATGGCCGCCGCCAAAGCACAACTGGCCGGCAAGGCTGAGATGGCCCAAGTTTCGGCGACCGTCAAAGCGGCGCTGGGGGGCCGCTAGAGCCCGAACCCCTGACTTGGCGGGGTTTGCGGCTCCCTAGTGCGTGAGAATCAGAGCCGTCCCTGCAACGGCCATCCCGGAGCCGATCCAAGCCCCCAGAGCGGGCCTGCGGCGATAGACCAGCCAGAGCAGCGGTAGCAGCAGCACCGGCGAAATCGAAGAAAGAATCCCAACCAGATTGGCTTGACCGGTCCGCAAGGCGGCCAGGATGAGGGTCATGCCCAAAGCCATGGCCACCGCCGCACTGGCCCAGGTGCTCCAAAGGACGCCAGCCGTCAGGGGTTGCTGGACCCGGGCCAAACCCAGACCCATCCACAAAAGGCCCAAATGCACCACGAAGGCGGCGCTGACCCGTACCGCCGAGGCTGACACGGCGTCGATGCCCGTGCTCATGAGGGGTTTGATCATCAGCGTGGCCACCGCCTGACAAACGGCAGCCAGCAGGCCCAGAGCCACGCCCATGGTCAGCGTGCCCCTGGTGTCTTCCCAGCGGTGGTTCTCGTCGGCGCGTCTACCCCAGGCAATGGCCACCATGACGCCCGAGATGAGCAAGGCACTGCCGACCAAGGTCCAGCCCCACAGCGTTTCGCCCAGCACCAGCCAGGCCAGCACGGCCGAGAACAGCGCATGCGTGGCAAACAAAACGCCACAGCGCCGCGGGCCGAGGCGGTTCATGCAGGCAAACAGGGCGGTGTCCCCGATGAAGATTCCGATCAAACCTGACAGAGCCAGCAGACCCGTGGCCTGCAAATCCAGGCTACGCCACTGACCCGTCCAGGCGGCCAGAGCCCAGAGCAAAGTCAGGGCGAAGAACAGACGCCAACGGGTGAAGGCAAAAGCGCCCATCCGACTCGACGCGTGGGCCGATAGCAGGCTGCCCAGCGCCCAGCACAAAGCGGCCAGCGCGGCCAGGATCTCGGCTCGCATGCTCTCAGCTGCCCGCGAGCTTCATGCGGCGAATCAGCACCGAGCCGACCGTCTTGGCTCCATAGTTGTAGGCATCGGCGCCAACCGCCTCAATGCCCATGAACATGTCCTTCATATTGCCCGCGATGGTGATTTCCTCGACCGGATGGACGATTCGACCCTTCTCCACCCAATAACCACTGGCCCCGCGGGAGTAGTCGCCGGTAACCGGATTAACCCCCTGCCCCATCAGTTCGGTAACAAACAGGCCGGTACCGAGCTTGCGCAGCATCTCCTCCAGGTCATCGCCGGGACGGGTATGCCGACTGGTCATCACCAAATTGTGTGACCCACCGGCATGCCCCGTCGTACGCATCCCCAGCTTGCGAGCCGAGTAGGTGCTGAGAAAGTAGCCTTGAACCACACCGGCATCGACAACCGATCGGGCTCGCGTGGTGACACCTTCGTCGTCAAAGGGCGCACTGCCCTTGCCTTTGGGAATGTGCGGATCCTCGCTGATGTCAATGTGCGCGGGAAACACGGCCCGTCCCAGACTGTCAAGCAGGAACGTGCTTTTGCGGTAGAGGGCTCCACCGCTGATGGCCTGGACGAAAGTACCCAGCAGACCCGTCGCCAGCGGCGACTCGAACAGGACGGGACATGCGGTGGTGGCGACTTTGCGACTGTTGAGCCGAGACAGGGCCCGCTCGGCGGCGTAGCGTCCGACGGCCCGGGCGCTGGCCAGCTCGCTGGCATCGCGCATCGAGCTGTACCAAGCATCACGCTGCATGTTATCGCCCGATCCGGCGATCGGCGCTACCGACAGACTGTGGCGCGAGGTGGCATATCCCCCCCGAAAGCCACGGGTATGCGCGCTGAAGAAATGACTCTGCTGCGCCGAAACCCCCGCCCCTTCGCTGTTGGTGATCAGGTCGCTGGTCTCCAGAGCAGCAGCCTCACATTCCAAGGCCAATTCCGTCGCAGCCTCGGGGGAAACTGCCCAAGGATGGAAGAGATCCAGGTCGGGCGGATGACGGGCGATATCGTCCTCATCAGGCAAGCCGGCAGCCGGGTCGCTGGCGGTAAAGCGCGCAATGTCATAAGCTGCCTGCACCGTCCGCTCTATGGCTGCTGACGAAAAATCGCTGGTCGATGCATTGCCGCGACGCTGCCCCAGATAGACGGTGATCCCGAGCGACTTGTCCCGATTGCGCTCGACATTTTCCAGTTCACCCTTGCGCACACTGACCGACAGCCCGCAACCCTCGGAAGCTTCGGCAGCGGCGTCGGAAGCGCCGAGCTTGCGGGCATGCGCTAAGGCAGAGTCCACCAGCTGTTCAAAAAAGGGACGGCTGTACGAGAAGCCGGATTCGGCACGAGAGGGGTTCTTTTTCACAAGTGGGCTTTCCTGAGAGGGCCACTATGATATCGGCCCCGAACCCCAAGAGCAGACCATCATCCATGTCGCGAAAGCCCAGAAGAGGTTATTTTGTCAAAGGCCAGTTCGTGGCCGAGGGCAGCGACCTCGACCTTGAACTCAAACGGGAACTCAAAGGCGGCCAGGAAGTCAGCAAGACCGACCTCAAGCGCGAGAGCGCGCGCCTGCAGGATCTGGGCGAACAACTGCTGGGGCTCAGGGCCGACTTACGCGAATCCCTGCCCCTGAGCGAGACGCTCAGGCAGGCGCTGGAGCAAGCTGGCCGGATCAGCGACTTTGAAGGACGCCGACGGCAAATGCAGTTCATCGGCAAGCTCATGCGGGGCCTGGAGGCCAGCCAGATCGAGGCCATCAGTGAGGCCTTGCTCGAGCAAAGGCAGGGCAGCGCCCGAGAAACAGCCCGCCTGCATCAGGCCGAGACCTGGCGCGCCGAGTTGATCGCGGACGATCAGGCACTGGAACGCTGGGTACAGCGACATCCACAAACCGATGTGCAGCAACTGCGTGCGCTGCTGCGACAGGCACGCAAGGATGAGGCTCATCAGCCGAATGGCCAACCGGGCCAGGCTCAGCGACAGGGCAGAGCCTACCGGGACATCTTTCAAATGATCAAGGAGCACTTGCATGACTGAATTCGATCGGGTTCGCGTGGGCCTGATCTCGATCAGTGACCGTGCATCCAAGGGCATCTATGAGGACAAAGGACTGCCCGCCCTCAAGGATTGGCTCAACAGGGCCCTCTATAACCCGATCGAATTCGTGGAGCGTCTGATTCCTGACGAACAGCAGGAAATCAGTCGCCACCTGATCGAACTGGTGGATGCGGGCTGCAACCTTGTCCTGACCACCGGAGGCACCGGTCCCGCGGCAAGAGATGTCACGCCCGAGGCTACGCTGGCGGTAGCGCACAAGATTCTTCCGGGCTTCGGGGAGCAAATGCGACGGGTGAGCCTGCACTTCGTCCCTACCGCCATCTTGTCGAGACAGGAGGCCGTGGTGCGCCATCAAAGCCTGATCATCAACTTACCTGGGCAGCCCAAATCGATCGCGGAGACGCTGGAAGGGCTGCGTGACGAATCCGGACGAAGCCTGGTGCCCGGCATCTTCGCGGCCGTGCCTTATTGCATCGACCTGATCGGCGGACCCTACCTGGAAACGCGTGCCGAAGTCTGCCCAGCGTTTCGGCCCAAGAGCGCTCAGCGCCCTTCTCGCCCCTCGTGAGCCGCAGAGCTATTTGCCGACCAACTGATTGAGCTTGTCTGCTTCAAAGCTTTCCCGTCGGGCGGCATCCACCGGAACGCAGTCCCGCTGCTGCTGGGCCAGTTTCTCGATGGCCTGCCACAACAGAGCAATCTGATGCTCTTGCGTTGAAGCGTTGTCGATCAGACCCCGAAGCGCTTGGGATAGAGGGTCATCGTTCTGGGTAACCCCGTAGGCTGAAAAACCCATCTGACTGGCCGCCTGCTCGCGCCGAACGTCGGCCTCGGCCTGAATGATCCGAGCCGGATTGCCCACGGCCGTGGCGCCGGCCGGCACCGGCTTGACCACCACCGCATTGGAGCCAATCCGCGCTCCATCACCGACCGTAAAGCCACCCAGAATTTGCGCTCCGGCTCCCACCACCACATCACGCCCCAAGGTAGGGTGCCGCTTGGCCCCCTTGTAGAGCGAAGTGCCGCCGAGCGTGACGCCTTGATAAATGGTGCAGCCGTCGCCAATCTCTGCGGTCTCGCCCACCACGACGCCCATGGCATGGTCGAAGAACACCCGCTCTCCGATACGTGCGCCAGGATGAATTTCGATGCCTGTCAGAAAGCGCGAGACATGCGAGATGAAGCGCCCCAGCCACTTCAATTGGTACGTCCAGCACCAATGCGCCCACCGGTGCATCAGCAGCGCATGCAAACCCGGGTAGCAGGTGATCACCTCCCAGGTCGAGCGGGCCGCGGGGTCGCGCTCCAGGATGCACTGAATATCGGTACGCAGACGTCGAAACATAAGACGCAAGTCTAACGATGGCACCGGCCCGGCGCAGCAGCCGCCTCTTTAGCCCCCGCAGGTTCAGGGTTCGCTGCCGCCTCGAGCTGCGTCGCTCATGGCTCGAGCGATGCCACGCAGGATATGAATTTCCTCCTGCGTAGGACGGGCTCGATTCAATACCTGCTGCAGTCGCGGCATCAGCTTGCGAGGCGCCTTGGGGTCCAGGAAGCCTACATCCAGAAGAGCCTGCTCCCAGTGATCGAGCAATCCCGCCAGCTGCGCCGCATCGGCCGCCACCGCCTCAGACGCAGCCGCAGGCCCGGGCCATGAGCCCAGGCTCTGCCGCCAGTCATAAGCGATCAGTTGCACCGCCGCGGCCAGATTGAGCGAGCCATAGTCCGGGGCCGTTGGTATCTGCAGACACACATGACAGCGGTAGACGTCTTCGTTACGCATACCGTAGCGTTCAGCGCCGAACAAAAAGGCCACGGCGCGCGGGCGCTGCAGGGTATCGGCCGCGATCATCTGAAAATGAGTCCGGGGACTGCGGGTCGGAGGGCCAAAATCACGCGGCGTCATGGCCGTTGCGCAGACATGGTCCACCCCCTCCAGGGCCGCCGTGAGATGGTCCACCACCCGAGCCCGAGCCAGCACATCGGCGGCACCGCTAGCCCGCTCCACGGCCTCGGATCGCGACAAGACATCGGGCCAGCGAGGAGCCACCAACACCAGGTCGTCAAAGCCCATCACCTTTATCGCACGCGCCACCGCCCCCACATTACCGGCGTGACTGGGATTGATGAGTACGAATCGCGTGTGCATGACAGCCAGACTTTCGCCCGATTGTCGCTGGCCGGGCTTTTGGTTCGGGGCACCCGGTAAAATCGGGCTTGTCGCCCTGGCAGCCGGTTTCTGGCTTGGCAGTCCTTCCGCTCTTTGGTCTCCGCTATGCCCAGTTCCCTGCACCCCATGCTCAACGTGGCCATCAAGGCTGCGCGCGCCGCCGG
>CAZATV010000045.1:0-21790 GCA_964488145.1 uncultured Polaromonas sp. | reverse complement strand
CCGGCCATTTGGCAAAGCGGTCCACCAGGGTCTGGTAGTGCTGCTCGGCCAGCAAGGTGGTGGGAGCGAGGATGGCCACCTGTCGACCGCCGGTAACTGCCACGAAGGCGGCTCGCAGGGCCACCTCGGTTTTGCCAAAGCCCACATCGCCGCAAATGAGTCGGTCCATCGGGCGGGGGCTGATCATGTCCTGAATCACCGCGTGGATGGCGGCGCGCTGATCGGCGGTTTCCTCAAAGCCGAAGTCGCTGACGAATTGCTCGTAATCGCGAGGCGAGTAGCCGAAGGCATGGCCTTGCCGGGCGGCCCGGCGGGCGTAAATGTTGAGCAGTTCAGCGGCTGCATCGCGCACCTGTTCGGCCGCCTTGCGCCGGGCTTTTTCCCACTGGCCCGAGCCCAGCCGATGCAGGGGCGCTTCAGCGGCCGAGACACCGGTGTAGCGACTGATCAGGTGTAGCTGGGCTACCGGCACATACAGCGCAGCCTGTTCGGCGTATTCCAGATGCAGGAACTCACCCGGGCCCTGGCCCAGTTCCATGCTCACCAAGCCGCGGTAGCGGCCGATGCCGTGGGCGCTGTGCACCACCGGATCGCCCACCTGCAACTCTGAGAGGTCCTTGATCAGGGCCTCCACATCGCTCACCTGCTCTTGCCGCTTGCCCTTGCGTCGGGTGGCCGGCGTCGCGGCAAACAGCTCGGTTTCCGTGATCAGGTCGATCTGCACCTCAGGCCATGCAAACCCCTCCGCCAGCGCCGAGGTGGCCATGCCCACCTTCGGCTGGCCTTGCAGGAACTCCTCCAGCGATTCGCAGGGGGTCGGTTCAATCTGGCTGGCCCGCAGGAAGTCCAGCAGACTCTCGCGCCTGCCCGGGCTCTCGGCCAGGATCAGGACGCGGTGACCCGCTGTGGCCAGGTGTTGCTTGAGCTTGAGCAGCGGCTCTTCGGCCCCCCGCTGAACGGACACATCGGGCAGCCGTCGGGGGGCGCCAGAGGGCTCAGAAGCCGGCTCCGGCGCCGGGGCGGCATCGCCTACTGCGCCGGCCTTGGCCGGTCGCAGGGCCAACTGGGCATAGCCTTTGGCTCGGGTGTAGAAATCCTCGCTGCTGAGAAACAGGCTCTCCGGAGGCAGCGCGGGCTGCTCGGGCGCGCCCTGCACCAGGCGATAACGCTCTCGCGTATCCTGCCAAAAGCGCTGAAAAGCCGTCTCGATCTCGCCGTGCAGCACCAGACAGGCCTGCGGGCCAAGGTAGTCAAAGACCGTGGCCGTCTGCTCAAAAAAGAGGGGCAGGTAGTACTCAATACCGGCAGTGGCCACTCCGTTGCCGATGTCCTTGTAAATCCGGCTGCGGGTCGGATCGCCTTCAAGTAGTTCGCGCCAGCGGCTGCGGAAACGGGCTCGCGCGGCCTCGTCCATCGGAAACTCCCGGCCGGGCAGCAGTCGAATTTCTGGCACTGGGTAGAGGCTGCGCTGGCTGTCGGGGTCAAAGGTGCGAATCGACTCAACCTCGTTGTCAAACAGGTCGACCCGATAGGGCACCAGCGAGCCCATGGGAAACAGGTCGATCAGTCCACCTCGTACCGCGTATTCGCCGGGCCCCACCACCTGGGTGACATGGCTGTACCCGGCAAGCGTCAGTTGGGCCTTCAGTCGCGCCTCGTCAAGGGTTTGCCCCACCTTGAAAGCGAAGGTGTAGCCGGCCAGAAAGCTCGGCGGGGCCAGCCGATAGAGGGCGGTGGTCGCCGGCACGATGACCACGTCGGCGCCGTGCTCGGCATCGCGCTGATTGATGCGCCAGAGCGTAGCCAGACGCTCGCTGATCAGATCTTGATGGGGTGAGAAACCGTCATAGGGCAGGGTCTCCCAGTCGGGGAACAGGGCGCAGCGCAGATCGGGCTCGAAGAAGGGCAGTTCAGCCAGCAGGCGCTGCGCATCGGCGCCGTCGGCCGCGACCAGCGCGGTCAGGCGGCCGGCCTGACTTTCACGCCGGGCCAGGCGGGCCAGCAGCAGTGCATCGCTCGAGGCAACCGGTCGGGTCCAGGCCAATCGCTGACCGGCAGTGAGTTTCGGAAGATCCATGCGGAGTTGTGCCCCAGGGGCTGCCATGACAAAAACCCCAAACCGGCGGGTTTGGGGTGGTGCCTGTGATTTTAGAATCAGTGTCCATATGCCCGATTCGCCGACTCCACCTTTGGAAGGTGCACGCTCTAAAGCCTTCGTCTTGATTGCCAGTGCCGGCATTGGCAGTCGGGCGGTTCGGCCCGGCGGCCCGGTCGATTTGCCCAAGCAATACCAACTGCTTTGCGGTCAGGCGCTGATCCTGCATACCTTGAAGGTTTTTCAGGCGCTGCCCGATCTGGTCGGTTCGGTGGCGGTGGCCGTTGCGCCGCAAGATGCTTTCATCGCTGCCCTGCTGGAGGGCCGCTCGGAGATCATTCTGCGCTGTGGCGGCGCCACGCGCGCCGATACCGTTCGCCAGGGGCTGCAGGATTGGCAGCAGTTACCCGGCGGGCCCGGACCGGACGACTGGGTGTTGGTCCATGATGCGGCCCGGTGCCTGATCGAGCCGGCCCTGGTGCGGCGCTTGATTGGTCAGTGCCGGCACGATACGGTGGGGGGCTTGCTGGCCCTGCCTCTGCCCGATACGCTCAAGACCGAGAGCGGCGGACGCGTGGTACAGACCCTGGATCGCAGTGGCAAATGGCTGGCTCAGACCCCGCAAATGTTCCGCTGTGGGGCTTTGTTGGGCGCCTTGCAAAAGGCGCGGTCCAGTGCACTGCCGGTCACCGACGAGGCCAGCGCCATGGAGGCCCAGGGCCTCGCGCCGATGCTGGTGACCGGTAGTGTGCGTAATTTCAAGATCACCTATCCCGAGGACTTCAGCCTCGCGCAGGCTTTGCTGCAGGGGCAGTCTGCTTCGGCCTCACCGTCATGAACCCATCCAAATCATTGCAGGGCGCGATTCGCGTAGGGCAGGGCTGGGACACCCATGCCCTGGTTGCAGGACGGCCCCTGATTTTGGGGGGCGTTCAGATTGCCTGGGACAAGGGGCTGCTCGGTCATTCCGATGCCGATGTGCTGCTCCATGCCATCACCGACGCGCTGCTCGGGGCAGCGGGCCTGGGCGACATCGGTCGCCATTTCCCGGATACCGATGTGCAATTCAAGGGGGCCGATTCGGTGCAACTGTTGGCCGAGGCGGGCCGTCGCGTTAGGAACCAGGGCTGGCAGATCAGCAACATCGATGCCACGATCATCGCCCAGGCGCCCAAACTGGCCGCCCACCTGCCCGCTATGTGCGAGCGCATCGCAGCGGCGCTGGATCTTTTGCCCTCCCAGGTCAATGTGAAGGCCAAGACCGCAGAGAAGATGGGGCCGGTCGGCGAGGGCCAGAGCATGGAGGCGCAGGCTATTGCACTCCTGCTGGCGACCTGAACAGCGACTCAGGCCCTCCGCAGTCTGAGACTGGCACACAGTCCGCCGTGCTCGGCCAGGCTCAGCGAGAGTCCGCCGCCCATGCGCAGCATAGTGCTCTCGACGATGGCCAGGCCCAAGCCCGTGCCGCCGACCTCCGGGGCGCCCTGAGAAGCGGTCTCGGCGGCCCGGAAATAGGGCCGGGTGAGCTGGTGAAGCTGGTGCGGTGCAACGCCAGGGCCGTGATCGGTGACCGTCAGAAGAACCCAGGCCTGGGTCGCCCGGGTACGGATCTCGATGTGGCTGATCCCGTCGGCGCTGCGGCCGTGAACCCGTGCGTTTTCCAGCAGATTGGTCAGCACCCGCAACAGCTCAACGGGTTCAGCCAGCACTTGCAACCCCGCCTCGAGCTGTTGGTCGATGCGCACCTTCGGGTCGTCGGCCAGTGCAAAGCAGGCCTGCTCGATCAGCGGCTGCAGGGACAGCGGTTGCCCCTTGAAGCTTCGCGGCGCGGTGTGCGCCAAAAACCGGTCAATGATGCCCTCCATCTGACCCATATCGGCCACCATGTGCTCACGGGCGCGAGGATCGGGAACGCTCATTTCGGCCTCCAGCCGCAGCCGCGCCAGAGGGGTTCGCAGGTCGTGCGAAATGCCAGCGAGCAAAAGCGCGCGCTCCTGCTCGAGCCGCGCCAATTGCTCGCTCATTCGGTTGAATGCCACATTGACCTCACGGATTTCGCGCGTGCTGGCTTGTTCATCGAGCCGCAATCGGGTGGTCTGGCCCCGCTGAACGCGTGCACTGGCCTGGGCCAGTGCATGCAGGGGTTGGTTGATGATGCGCGTGATCAAAACCGATCCCAGCAGCGACAGCAAGCCCGCGGTAAGCAGCCAAAGGGCCCACGTTCCCGCCCGAGCGGGCATGAGTCGCGCCGGATCGGTTCGCAGCCAATAGTTGTCGCCTTCGATGTCAAAACCTATCCAGAACCCGGGTTCGTCATTGACCGATTCGGCGACCACCGTACTTTCTCCGAGTTGCTGGCGCAGTTGGCTGATGATGCGACCCACCAGCAGACTTTCGCCTATCGCGACGTGTCGGTCCTCGACCTGGCGAATCGAAAGGCGCAGCCCTTCTTCTTCAGCCAGAGTCTTGATGAGCAGCAGACGGCCGATCGGATCGCTTGCCCGCAAGGCGGCTCGACTGAGATTGACCAGTGAGGCCAGTTGCTGTGCATCCCGAACTGCTCGCGGTGCGGACTCCAGACTGATGAAGGCCTGCAGCCACAAGGCAATGCAGATCATCAGCAGCACGCTCAGCAGGGACAGAGTACGCCAGAACAGAGCGATACCACCGGCCGGGACCAGGCCCTTCCAGCGCCTGCGACGCTTGGGATCAGCCCCCGCCATCGGGCACGAACACGTAGCCCACACCCCAGACCGTCTGAATGTAGCGCGGCGAGCCGATGTCCGCCTCGATCAATTTGCGCAGCCGAGATATTTGGACGTCCAGGCTGCGGTCAAAAGGCTCGAACTCCCGTCCGCGCGCTAGCTGCGCCAACTTTTCGCGGGACAGGGGCTGGCGGGGATGGCGAACCAGGGCCTTGAGCATGGCAAATTCGCCGGTGGTCAGTGCGATGTCCTGCCCATCCTTGTCGAGGGTGCGCAGGCCCAGATTCAATGAGAAAGGGCCAAAACGGACGATTTCCTTCTCGCTGGAGGGTGCGCCGGGCACTTCGGTGGCCGGTCGGCGCCGAAGCACCGCGTGGATACGCGCCAGCAACTCGCGCGGATTGAAGGGCTTGACCAGGTAGTCATCGGCTCCGACCTCCAGTCCGACGATCCGGTCCACGTCTTCTCCCTTGGCGGTGAGCATGATGATGGGCGTCTTGTCATGGCTGGCCCGCAAGCGGCGACAAACCGACAGTCCATCCTCCCCGGGCATCATCAGATCGAGCACGATCAGGTCAACTGCATCTCGCATCAGGATGCGGTTGAGCGCCTTGCTGTCCTCAGCCAGGGTGACTTCAAAGCCTTCCTGGGAGAGGTATCGGCGCAGCAGATCGCGGATGCGCGCGTCATCGTCGAGGATCAGAATCTTGTCGGGTCGCGCGGCGTTCTGATGCATGGACGAGTCGGTCGGATCGAGGGTCAGGGGGGTGCGCGCTTGAACGGGCGGTACCAGCGCCTCTATTCCCCTGGTGAAAGAGGCGCTACTGCGAAGCTGCACCGCAGTCTCAGTAACGGTACTTCAGGCCCAGGGAGGTCATGTTGATCCGGTCTCGGCCAGTGTTGATGTGTACCGCAGAGCGGTCATATTGCAGCACGGCAGCGAACTGGCGGGTGATGCCAACATCCAGGCCGACCCCGTAGGTCTCGCCGAAGCCGTTGTCGCGCGCACCGGCGTTATTGCTACGGCTGTACATCAGGCCAAGCTTGCCGAAAACCGAAATGGAGTCGTTCAGCGGGAGCCGACCCACCCCCGCCAGATAGAAACCGTAAGCCTCGGTGCTGGCCGCGCGGCCAAAGTCCGTCCCGCCAGCCTCCAGACCCACCTGTGAAGGCCACTGAGTACCTACATACAGGCTGTAAGCATCGCCTCGACCCTGATCGAAATGGCTGCGTCCAGCGTTGAATCCGACGTAGGATTGAACGCTGCTGGGCCACCAATCTGAGCCGCTGCCCGCTGTTTGTGCCTGGGTTGGTTGGCTCAGCATGAGGGCTGCTGCGGACAGGGCGAGGAAGGGGGCTTTGAATATGAACGATTTCACAATGACTCCTGCAATGATGATGTCGGTCGAGATCGTGCTCCTGCATCGACAAATCGATTCTGGGTGGCTGTAGGGCTGCCGTATGTCGGCGTGGTTGTATGGCCGATGTAGGAATAGGCTGGCGCACTGTCAAAAAAGGAGGAATCCTGCCCGGCCCAGTCGAGGACTGCGCGCCTGCTTGAGCCTTCATCCACGCATGGCTGCGTGCACAATGGAAGTCGCATGAAAGAATTCGTACGTCACCTGCCAGGGCGCAGCGCCCTGGTGCTCGATTCGCCCCACAGCGGCACGGCTTATCCGGCCGACTTCGGCTATGCCTGCCCTCTGGACCAGCTGCGGCGGGCCGAGGACACGCATGTCGATCGCCTTTATGAATTTGCCCCGGCGATGGGCATTCACTGGATAGAGGCGCTTTTTCCCCGCAGCTACGTGGATGTCAACCGTTCATTGGCTGAAATCGACCAGGCCCTATTGGACGAACCGTGGCCTGGCCAAGGCCCTCAGACGCAGGCGCAGCAGTCCAAGGTCAGGCTGGGAAAGGGTCTGATCTGGCGCCTGACCGACGAAGGGCAGCCTCTGTACGAGAGAGTGCTGTCCGTCGATGAAGTGCAGGGGCGTATCGAGCGTTGCTGGAAGCCTTATCACGCAGCGCTTGAGCAGGCTGTGGCCTCAGCCAGACGGGCCCATGGCTATTGCATCCACATCAATTGCCACTCAATGCCGGCGGTGGCCGCCAGTCATGCCACCGACTATCCCGGGATGGTGCATCCGGATTTTGTGGTGGGTAACCGCGATCACAGCACCAGCAGTCCGGAGCTGGCGCAATGGGTTTGTGATCAACTGCGTGCGGCCGGCTACTCGGTTTGGCTCAACCATCCCTACAAGGGGGTGGAATTGGTGCGCCGGCATGGACGTCCGGCCGAGCACTGTCACAGCCTTCAGCTCGAGCTCAATCGGGCGCTCTACATGGACGAGCAGACCCTTCAATTGCGGCCTGGTTTTGGCCGCCTTCAGGCCGAGCTTCGGCGACTCATCGAGCAGCTGCTCAGGCTCGATCCAAGGCAACTCTGAGCCATGATGGACCGGGTGGAGGCCGTCGTTATTGGAGCCGGTGTGATCGGTCTGGCCGTCGCACGCGCGCTGGTACTTTCGCCGCAGCTCAGGGGGGCGCAGGTGCTGGTGATCGAGGCGGCCCATGCGATTGGCACCGGTACCAGCTCTCGCAACAGCGAGGTGATCCACGGCGGCCTGTATTACCCCGAGGGCTCTCTGAAGGCCCGTTTCTGTGTCCAGGGGCGCCGGCAGTTGTATGCCTACTGCCAGGCGCGGGGCGTGGCCCATCGGCGTTGCGGCAAACTGATTGTGGCCACCGAGGAGGGCCAGGAGGCGCAGCTCCAGGCTATTGCCCGCAGAGCCCAGGCCAATGGGGTCGAGGATCTGCAGTGGCTCAGCGCCGATCAGGCGCGCAGGTTAGAGCCGGCGCTCCATTGCACGGCGGCACTGCTATCGCCTCAGACGGGCATCATCGACAGCCACGGCTTGATGCTGGCCTTGCAGGGCGACTTTGAAAACGCCGGCGGCTGGGTTGCGCTGCACGGAGCGCTCGATCGGGCGCGGTGGGCGGGTGACGGTTTCGTGCTGCGAATGGCCGATGGCAGTGAGCTTTTTGCGTCCCGGGTGGTCAATGCGGCGGGACTGTCGGCGCCCGATCTGGCACGCCGCTTCGAGGGTGTGCCGCTGGAGGGCCTGCCCAAGGCCTACTATGCCAAGGGCAATTACTTCACCCTGGCCGGTCGCGTACCGTTTTCCCGGCTGATCTACCCGGTGCCGGAGGCGGCGGGCCTGGGGGTGCACCTGACTTTGGATCTGGCGGGGCAGGCCAAGTTTGGCCCCGACGTGCAGTGGGTACAAACCCCAGACGACCTTCAGGTCGACCCCAGACGCGGCGATGCCTTCTACGCGCAAGTACGTCGTTACTGGCCGGGCCTGCCCGATGGCGCGCTGCAGCCGGGCTATGCCGGCATCCGACCCAAGATCAGCGGACCGGATGAAGCAGCCGCCGATTTCCGGGTCATGGGTCCGGATGAGCACGGGCTGCCGGGCCTGGTGCATCTGCTGGGGATTGAATCGCCAGGCCTGACCAGTTGCTTGGCGCTGGCCGACCATGTGACCGATCTGTTGACGCGTTAACCCTCTTATTTTCGGCTGGCGGGGTGGGGCTATGATGCGCGCGATTCCAAGCCCATGATTCCGGGAGACTGACCGTGGCAGTTGTGCTCAGCGAGGCCGATGTGGCCCGCCTTCTAGACCCCGATGCCCTGTTGCAGGCGGTTCGGCGAGCGCTAATGGCTTTGTCTCGGGGGCAGGTGGTGCAGCCCCTGCGCTTGGTGATGCCCATGGCTGACCCGCTGGCGCAGCAGGTTCCGACCCCGTCGGAGGCGCCGGGGCTGTTATTTGTCAAACCGGCGCAGTTCGGACAGGCCCTGGCCACCAAGCTGCTGACGCTGGTGCCCGGCAACGCGCAACGCGGCCTGCCGACGTTGCTGGCCACCGTGGTGCTGATGGATCCGGTCACTGGGCAGACCTTGGCCGTGATGGAGGGGGCCGGTTTGACCGCAGCGCGCACTGCAGCAGCCTCGGCGGTGGCCGCCGACTGCTTCTGTCGCCCCGGCCCCCAGGTTCTGGCCCTGCTCGGCAGCGGGGTGCTGGCGCGCAGTCATGCGCAGTATTTGCGCAGAGTTCGTCCGATGGTGGACATCCGAGTTTGGAGCCCCAATCCAGACCATGCCCGGGCCTGTGCCCAGGAGGTCGGGGGCCGGGCCTGTGAGACCGCCCAAGCGGCCGTCTCTGCCGCCGACATCGTCTGCACCGTCACCCATGCCCATCAACCGGTTTTGCGCGGCGCCTGGCTCAAGCCCGGTGCTTTTGTCGCTGCGGTGGGCGCCCCGCGGCCGGACCAGCGTGAGCTCGATGATGAGGCCATGGCGCACTGGGTGGTGGCCGATCAGCGCGAGGCGGCCGAGCACGAGTCCGGTGACGTGATCGGCTCCGGGGCGCGGGTGCAGGCCGAAATCGGCGAGGTGCTCGCCGGGCGAGTGACCAAACCCCCGCAGGACAGCATCGTGATTTTCAAATCTCTGGGGCAGGCGGTTGAGGACGCGGTGGCTGCAAGCCTCGTCTGGCAAGCCTGGCAGGCCCAGTCATGAGTGGCACGGGCCGCCACCCCCACGCCCCAGTGGATGTGCTGATTGCCGGCGCCGGCGTGATGGGCGCAGCCACGGCCTTCTGGCTGACCCGACTGCAGCCGCAGCTTCGGGTGGTGCTGGTCGAACGCGCACCGGACTTTGCGCAGGCTTCCTCATCGCTGTCGGCCAGCTCGATCCGCCAGCAGTTCAGCAGCCCGGTCAACATCCTGTTGTCGCAGTTTGGGGTGCAATTCCTGCGCGAGGCCGACCGTTGGCTCGGCCCGGGTAGTCAGGAGGCCCTGGCGCTGCAGGAAGCGGGTTATCTGTATTTGGCGGCTGGACCCGAGCAGGCATCGGCCTTGCGCGATCTGCACGGCGTACAGCGCTCGTATGGGGTGGAAGTGGCGCTGCTCGAGCCTGAGGCCCTGGCGCGCCGCTTTGCCTGGCTCCACACGGATGACCTTGCCCTGGGCAGTCTGGGTCTGCGGGGGGAGGGCTGGTTTGATGGTCCCGGTTTGCATCAGCGCTTGCTGCGGGCTGCCCGTCAGCAGGGTGCCGAGCTCTGGTATGACGAAGTGTTGTCCCTGCAGGTGCAAGGGCAAAGCCTCCAGGCGCTGACGCTGGCCCAGCGGGGACGACTTTCACCCGGCACCTTCGTCAACGCCGCCGGTGCCTGGGCCGGGCGGCTCTGGCCTCCGGGTTCAGAGCCGCTGCCGATCCAGGCCAGTCGGCGCAGCGTGTTCGTGCTTTCCTGCCCAGAGGCTCTAACCGATTGCCCCTTGGTTATCGATCCCAGCGGTTTCTGGTTGCGCCCTGAAGGACGCTTCCTCATCACGGGGCGTGAGCCACTCAACGAGGCGCCCGATCTGCCCTTGGAGCCAGACTGGAACGAACTCGACGAAGCGCATTGGGGGCGTCTGGCCCACCGCATTGCGGCGCTTGAAGCCCTGAGGATCGAACGCGCCTGGGCCGGCTATTACGAGATGAATCGCTTTGATCACAATGCCTTCATAGGCCCGCACCCGCAGCTCAAGGGCTACGCCGTCATCAGCGGTTTTTCGGGACATGGCATGCAGCACGCGCCCGGTGCCGGTCTGGCCCTGGCTGAATGGTTGCTGCAGGGCCAGCCCCGAAGCATCGATGTGCGGCCCTTGGGGCTGCAGCGATGGCTGGACCGACAGCCGCTGCTGGAGGCCAATGTGATTGGCTGAATCCTTGGGCCGTCGGACGATTGGGCTCGGGTGCGTCGATTTTTCCAGCCTCATCGCGTCGAGGGCGTTCCACCCCCAACCCGTGGACATCGCACCTCAGGCTTCTTTCATGATCGCCTGGTAGACCCTAAGAGCCGCCCAGGCATCGTTGGCGGCGTAGATCAGTTGCGCGGTGCTCAATTGGGCACAGGCCCAATTGGAGGTGGCTGCCTTTTTGGATTTGATGAAACGTTTGCCGTAGCTCACCGCCACCGCGGCTTTCACGCCGATGTCGCGTCGCCATCCCCGCTGGTGAAACACGTCGTTGAGATCGACCACGCCCTCCGGCTCAATCCCAAGTTTGGCCATGATGCGCTTGCGATCATCCCCCAGTCCGAAGCCCACCTTCAGGATGTCGGGCGCTGCCAGCAATTGCCCCACCCTCAGAATGCAGTGTGAATCCCGCAGCCCAAACACGTAGCCTGCATCGGCGGTGGCCAGCTGGACGATATGCGGTCCGTCCGAAGCTTGGTGGCGCACAAAAGTCGGTCGCGATTCGGTATCAAAGCCCAGCACGTCTTGACTCTTGAGAACCGACCAGGCCTGTTCAGCCTGCTCGGCCTGGGTGATCCAAAGGATCCGGTTCAAATCGAGTCGTTCAAAAGGTTCCATGGCCTCGATGGCCTGGCGGTCTGGCGCGATGAGTTTGGCTGGCATGGGGCCTAGGGCCGACGCTGCCGCCGCAGTTTGTCGGCCACTTCGTGGACCAACTCGGGCCCGCGATAGATCAAGCCCGTGTAGATCTGCACCACATCAGCACCCGCCCGCAGTTTGCTCAGGGCATCATCACCGCTGAGAATGCCGCCGACGCCAATGATCGGAAAAGTCGATCCCAACGCGGCTCGCAGCTGCGCAATCACTCGGTTGCTAGGCTCCAGCACGGGCGAGCCCGACAAGCCACCGGCCTCATTGGCGTGGGGCAGGCCTTGCACGGTTTCGCGTGCCAGCGTGGTGTTGGTGGCAATCACGCCGTCCATGCCATGTCTTCGCAAACTCTCAGCGATCAGTTTGACTTGCTCGCCCTGCAGGTCGGGGGCGATCTTGACGAAAAGGGGCACCCGGCGCCCCTGGGCTTCTTGCATCAGGCCTTGCCGTCGCTCGGCCAGAGCCCCAAGCAGTCGCTCCAGGGCTTGGTCGCTTTGCAAGGCTCTCAGATTCTGGGTGTTCGGGCTGGAGATGTTGACCGTGATGTAGTCGGCGTAGGGATAAACGCCCTCGAGTGCGGCCAGATAGTCATCTTCGGCTCTCTCGATGGGGGTGGCTGCGTTCTTGCCGATATTGAGTCCCAGCAGCATGCGGCTGCGGCCCTCGGGCGTTTGCCGACAGCGCGCCGCCCTCACGTTGCTGATGAAAGCCTGCAAACCCTCGTTGTTGAAGCCCAGCCGGTTGATCAGCGCTTGCGCCTGCGGCAACCTGAACATACGAGGCTTGGGATTGCCAGCCTGTGGCAGCGGAGTGACCGTTCCCACTTCGACAAACCCGAAGCCCATGGCCGACCAGGCATCGATGCATTTGGCGTTCTTGTCCAGGCCCGCGGCCAGACCCACCCGGTTGGGGAAACGCAATCCCGCCAGTTCTACCGGGTCGTCAACGCGCGTGGCGCAATACGCCCACTGCAGAGGCGTTGCCTGGCTGCGGGTGAGCCACTGCAGGGTCAGGTCGTGAGCGGCCTCCGGATCCAGCTTGAACAGCAGGGGTCGGGCCAGGGCGTAGGGCATCAGGGGCATCGGATAATCTCGGTTCGCCTCCGCATGGGGCTAAATGCACAATGATTGTCGCAAACCCAAGGTGGGCAGCTGTTTCAGGTTTTCCTCTCATGACTCAAGACGAACTCAAAACCCTGGTGGGGCAGGCGGCCCTGAGCCACATCCCTGCCGGCTCGGTCATTGGGGTGGGGACCGGTTCGACGGTCAATAAATTCATCGACGCGCTTGCCTCCATGAAAGACCAGATCGCGGGGGCCGTTTCGAGCTCTGAGGCCTCTACCGCGCGCTTGCAGGCTCTGGGCATACGTGTTCTGGACTGCAACGAGGTCGAAAATCTGTCGGTCTATGTCGATGGCGCTGACGAAATTGACCCCGCCGGATTCATGATCAAGGGCGGCGGTGCAGCCCTGACACGCGAGAAGATCGTGGCGGCGCAGTCCAGGCGTTTTATTTGCATCGCCGATGAAAGCAAATGGGTGCGTACGCTTGGGGCCTTTCCTTTGCCGGTGGAGATCATCCCCATGGCCTGTGCGCGCCTGATGCGGCAATTTCAGTCTTTGGGGGGGCAGGCCCGGCTGCGGATGCAGGGCGATCAACCCCTGGTCACTGACAACGGTCAGCACATATTGGACGTCCATGGTTTGCATCTGAGCGACCCCTTGGCCTTCGAGATGCAGGTCAGTCAGTGGCCCGGCGTGATCACCGTGGGTGTTTTCGCGGTTCAGAAAGCCGATTTGTGCCTGTTGGGCACGGGGCAGGGTGTGCGCACCCTGCATTTTTAGGCGGCGGCCTTGCAGTAACCCGCCCCTCCCGGAGGCTCAGGCCATGCCTTGATGCCGGAGCAGGGCGTCGATGCGGGGTTCCCGGCCCCGAAAGGCGATGAAACTGTCCAGCGCAGGGCGGCTGCCGCCCACCTCAAGGATCTGTTGGCGGTATTGCCGGCCTATGTCGACATTGAGTGGGCTACCCCCGGGTCCGGCCGATTCCTCGAAGGCGGCATAGGCATCCGCCGACAGGACTTCGGCCCACTTGTAACTGTAGTAACCGGCAGCATAGCCACCGGCAAAGATATGACTGAAGGTGTGCGGCGTCCGGTGGTAGGGCGGCGGCTCAATCACCGCCACCTCGCGCCGCACCTGGCGCAGCAGATCCATCACATCGTCCTTCGGATCGTGCTCGGTGTGCAGCAGCATATCGAACAGGGCGAACTCAACTTGTCGCAGCGTCTGCAGTCCACTCTGGAAGTTACGCGCAGCCAGCATTTTTTCGAAGAGGGGTCTGGGCAGGGGCTCGCCCGTCTCCACATGTGCGGTCATGTGCCGCAATACATCCCACTCCCAGCAGAAATTCTCCATGAACTGGCTGGGCAGTTCCACCGCATCCCACTCCACGCCGCTGATACCGGAAACATCTCGCTCGTTGACCCGGGTCAACAGGTGGTGCAAGCCGTGGCCGAACTCATGGAAGAGGGTGGTGACATCGTCGTGGGTCAGCAGGGCCGGCCGGCCGCCGACCCCCTCGGCGAAGTTGCAGACCAGGTGGGCCACCGGGGTTTGTAGTCGCCCCTGTTCCGGCCGCATCCATCGCGCACGCACATCGTCCATCCAGGCGCCGCCCCGCTTGCCGCTGCGCGCCGGTTGGTCGAGATAGAACTGTCCAACCAGTTGCCCCCCGCGCTCCAGGCGGAAAAACTCGACGCCAGGCGTCCAGACGGGCGCACGGTCGGCCACGATGCTGACCTCAAACAGCGTTTCGACGATCTTGAACAGCCCAGCCAGAACTTTCGGCGCCGTGAAGTACTGCTTGACCTCCTGTTCGCTAAAGGCGTAGCGCTCTTCCTTGAGTTTCTCACTGATGTAGGGCAGGTCCCAGGCCTGCGGGTCATCCAGACCGAGCTTGTCGCTGGCGTAGGCGCGCAGATCGGCCATGTCCTGCAAGGCATGGGGTCGCGCCCTTTGGGCCAAGTCGCGCAGGAAGTCGATCACCTGCTGAGGTGATTGCGCCATCTTGGGCACCACCGACACCTCACCGAAGTTTTGGTATCCGAGCAACTGGGCTTCCTCCCGGCGCAGCGCCAGGATTTCTCGCATGATCAGAGTGTTGTCAAACTGGGCCTGGTCGGCTGCCGACTGATCGCTGGCCCGGGTGCCGTAGGCGCGATAGATCTTCTCTCGCAAGGCCCGGCTGTGCGCAAACTGCATCACCGGCAGGTAGCTGGGCATCTTCAGAGTGAGCTTGTGGCCCTCCCGGCCTTCGCCTTGCGCCTGCAGACGGGCCGCCTCGATGACATCGGGTGGCAGGCCCAGCAGTTCTTCGGCGCTGGCGTAGTAGGCAAATGCCTCGGTGGCATCGAGCACGTTCTCGCTGAACTTCTGGCTCAATTCGGCCTGCCGCTCCTGAATCTGGGCGAATCGCTCCCGGTCGGCGCCCTTGAGTTCGGCCCCCGACAAGACGAAATTGCGCAGAGCATGGGCCAGAGCCTGTTGCTGCTCGCGGCCGAGTCTGTTTGCATCGATGGCTTTGTACTTCGCGTACAACTTTTCATCGGCTCCCAGTTGCGTCCAGAACTCCGTCACCCGCGGCAGGTTGGCGTTGTAGGCTTCGCGCAGGGCGGGCGTATCGGCCACGCTGTTGAGGTGGCTGACCGCGCCCCAGGCACGGCTGAGTTGTTCGGTGGCCACATCCAACACCCGCGAAATGGCAGTCCAGTCGGCTGGAAAGTCCTCTGCGGTGACCTGCTCCAGGGCCGTCTGCGCCTGCTTGAGCAGTGTCTCAAGGGCGGGCGTGACATGGTCTGGTGCAATCCGGTCAAAAGCTGGCAGGCCGGAAAAATCAAGAAGTGGGTTGCTCATGGCTTGGGAAATGTCCAGTCAATCAGTGTCGGCACCAGCACAGCCGGCTTGAGCCGGCAGGCCCTGCCCGGTGCTCAGGGAGCGTTCTTTTTAAGGCTGCGCTGGGGCGGCTTGCGCGCCTTTTTGATCTTGCCCCCCGGGGTGAGCCGTTGGTTGCCCAGCACTTTAAGAATTTTGACTTCAGGCCGCTGGCCGGGCCGCGTCTGCTTGAGGATTTTGACCTCGCGCGGCCCCGGCTTGCGTTCGTCTTCGGCCTTGCGCTCCTTGGGTGGGACTGGCCGCCAAAGGACCAGCAGTTTGCCGATGTGCTGAATGGGCGCGGCTGATAGCTCGGTCGCCAGTCGCTCCAGCAGGTCGGCTCGGGCTTGGCGGTCGTCGCTGAGGACCCGAATCTTGATCAAGCCGTGTGATTGCAGCGCCGCGTCGGTTTCCCGCAGCACGGCTGGCGTCAGGCCTTCGCCCCCGATCATGACCACAGGGTTCAGGTGGTGAGCAGCCGCTCGGTGCTCCTTGCGCTGGGCGGGTGTGAGTTCAATTTGGGGCATGGGCAGATTATCGGCGCTCGATTCCGGGGTCGTTGTGCAACGACAATAGGCCCTATGAAGGTGCGCACGCAGAGTAAGAAAGTCAACAAGGCTTGGCTAAATCAGCATGTCAACGACCCCTACGTCAAGCTGGCGCAGAAGGAGGGCTATCGGGCGCGCGCAGCCTACAAGCTCAAGGAAATTGACGATACCCTGGGCCTGGTCAGGCCTGGTTGCAGGGTGGTCGACCTCGGTAGTGCCCCGGGTGCCTGGAGCCAGTACCTGCGGCGCCGACTGGCGCCTGCGGGTGCTGCGGCCGGTGAACTGGCCGGACGCATCGTGGCGGTTGACCTGCTACCCATGGAGCCGATTGAGGGGGTAACCTTCATTCAGGGAGATTTTGGCGAAGCGTCGGTCCTGGAGCAGTTGAAGCGGGCGGTTGAGAGTGCCGAGGGAGCTTCCGGCCTGGATTTGGTGGTTTCGGACATGGCGCCCAATTTGTCGGGTATTGCCAGCGCCGATGCCGCCCGCATGGTTCATTTGGTGGAGCTGGCGGTCGAATTTGCCTGCAGCCATCTCAAGCCCGGTGGCGCCTTGTTGACCAAGGTCTTTCACGGCGGCGGCTACGACGAGCTGGTCAGGCTGTTCCAAGCCCGATTCAGGCTGGTCAAGAAGATCAAACCCAAGGCCTCGCGGCCTCAATCGGCCGAGACCTTCCTGGTCGGACTGGGGCTGAAGCCGCAAGATTGAACCCTATCCCCCAACTCATCCGAGGCTGGCTTGACCGGTTCCGGGTTCCGTTGGGGTATTTCAGGCCCGCCGGGGTATTTCCGTCTTCGCCGCAGGGTGGTGGCGCTTGAGTCGGGAACGGCCACTTGAAAAGCCTAGAATCAACGTCACTTTGGCTGGGTCTTGGACTGGAGTCTGCTTTGAACAATCAGTGGTTTTCAAAAATTGCGGTGTGGCTGGTGATCGGCATGGTGCTGTTTACCGTCTTCAAGCAGTTCGACACGCGCTCGGGCTCCAATGCTCAGTACATGGGCTATTCGGATTTCCTGGAGGAGGTGCGGGCCCGCCGGATCAAGGCCGCCACCATTTCTGAAAGCCAGGCCGGCACCGAGATTGCTGCTGTGACCGTGGATGATCGTCGTATCCGAACAACAGCCACCTACCTCGACCGAGGCTTGGTCGGCGACCTGATCGCCAACGACGTCAAGTTTGACGTCAAGCCCCGCGAAGAGGGGTCCCTGCTCATGACCCTGCTGGTCAGTTGGGGCCCCATGCTCCTGCTGATCGGGGTTTGGGTCTACTTCATGCGTCAGATGCAGGGCGGTGGCAAGGGGGGCGCCTTCAGTTTTGGCAAGAGTAAGGCGCGGATGCTCGACGAGGCCACCAATACGGTGACCTTTGCCGATGTCGCGGGTTGCGACGAGGCCAAGGAAGAGGTCAAGGAAGTGGTCGATTTCCTGAAGGACCCTCAGAAATTCCAAAAGCTCGGGGGGCGTATACCCCGGGGCTTGCTGCTGGTCGGCCCCCCGGGTACCGGTAAGACCTTGCTCGCCAAAGGTATCGCCGGTGAGGCCAAGGTACCCTTCTTCAGTATTTCGGGCTCCGATTTTGTGGAAATGTTCGTGGGTGTGGGCGCGGCCCGCGTGCGCGACATGTTCGAGAACGCCAAGAAGAATGCACCTTGCATCATCTTCATCGACGAAATTGATGCGGTCGGCCGTCAGCGCGGTGCCGGATTGGGCGGTGGCAACGACGAGCGTGAGCAAACGCTCAACCAGATGCTGGTCGAGATGGATGGTTTCGAGACCAATGCGGGTGTCATTGTTGTGGCGGCCACCAACCGCCCCGACATCCTGGACTCGGCCTTGCTGCGCCCGGGACGTTTTGACCGTCAGGTGTATGTCACCTTGCCCGATATCCGCGGGCGTGAGCAGATCCTCAAGGTGCACATGCGCAAGGTGCCGCTCGGGCCCGATGTCAGTGCCAGCGTGATCGCTCGCGGCACGCCGGGCATGTCCGGTGCCGATCTGGCCAATCTCTGCAACGAGGCGGCCCTGATGGCGGCTCGCCGCAACGCCCGTCTGGTGGAGATGCAGGACTTCGAAAAGGCCAAGGACAAGATCCTCATGGGGCCCGAGCGCAAGAGTATGGTCATGCCCGAGCATGAGCGCCGCAACACCGCCTACCATGAGTCGGGGCATGCCTTGATCGGCAAGTTGCTGCCCAAGTGCGACCCGGTGCACAAGGTCACCATCATCCCGCGTGGCCGTGCTCTGGGGGTCACCATGAGCCTGCCTGAGCAGGATCGCTACAGCTATGACCGCGAATACATGCTCAGTCAGATCAGCATGCTTTTTGGGGGGCGGATTGCCGAGGAAGTGTTCATGAACCAGATGACCACCGGCGCCTCCAATGACTTCGAGCGTGCCACCCAGATTGCGCGCGACATGGTCATGCGCTACGGTATGAGCGATGCGCTGGGCCCGATGGTCTATGCCGAGAACGAAGGCGAGGTTTTTCTGGGCCGGTCGGTGACCAAGACCACCAACATGAGTGAGCAGACCATGCAGAAGGTGGACACTGAGGTGCGCCGCATCATTGATGATCAATATGGGCTGGCGCGTCGGCTGATTGAAGAGAATAAGGACAAGATGCACGCCATGGCCAAGGCGCTGATGGAGTGGGAAACCATTGAGGGCGAGCAGATTGAGGACATCATGGCCGGCCGTGAACCGCGGCCGCCCAAGGACTGGACGCCGCGCAATCCCTCGGCCGATGGGGGTAGCCCCGGCGGTGGGGCGGCTGTGGGGCCCGACCCGACCCCCACTGCGGCCTGAAGGCACCAGTGATCTAAACCCGAACCGGGGCCTTCAGGCCCCGTTTTTTCTTTGGGAATTTTTTCGATCTGTCTAACGTGATCTGGCAAGCCGGCCGCTACCGCCTCGATCTTGGGCAGCCCCAGGTGATGGGTATCGTCAACCTCACTTCCGACTCGTTTTCGGGCGACGGGTTGCGCGAGGGTATCAGTGAGCTGCGTGCGGCGCTGACGCAGTGTGAGCGCATGATCAGGGACGGCGCCCGGATCCTGGACATTGGGGCCGAGTCCAGCCGCCCTGGCGCGCAGCCAGTCCCGGCTCAAGCAGAGTTGGCCAGGTTAACCCCGGTCGTGCGGGAGGCTGTACGCCTGGGGGTGCCAATCTCGGTGGATACCTGCAAACCCTTCGTGATGCAGGCTGTTCTGGACATGGGCGTCGACATCATCAACGACATCTGGGCGCTGCGTCAGGAAGGCGCGCTGGAGGTGGTGGCTGGGCATCCCGCCTGCGGAATTTGCCTGATGCACATGCACCAGCAACCGCAGACGATGCAGTTGCAGACGATGCAAGGTCGGGTGATAGGCCCCATTCGCGACTTCTTAGCAGCGCAGGTCCAGCGTGTTTGTGCCGCAGGGGTGGACCGCCAGCGGCTCATCCTGGATCCTGGCGTGGGCTTTGGGAAAACGGTGGCCCAGAACTTTGAGCTGCTGGCGCACCCGCAGGACCTTGTTGATTTGGGCTTACCGCTATTGGCCGGTTGGTCGCGCAAGTCCTCCATCGGTGCCGTGATGGGCGGATCAGGTTCCCCGGTGCCGGTCGAACATCGGCTGCCGGGTAGCCTGGCCGCTGCAGTCCTGGCGGTTGAGCGGGGCGCCCGTGTGGTCCGCGTTCACGATGTCCGAGAGACCGTGCAGGCACTGCGGGTTTGGACGGCTGCTCGTTCCTGAGGACTCTGACCTGCCGCAGTCGTAAGGGCCGGTTGCCGCGAGGGCGTGAGTCCCAGCGGTTTTCACAAAGATCGGTCTGCTGTGGAAGACTGCGACGTTACCGACGCTGCTCGCCCTCGTGAGAGACTCTCGGGCCTGCGAGAGAGATTAGAGTCTGCGCGTCGGGTTTCACCGCGGAGTTTGAGTCGGGACGCGTCGGAGTAATCTATCGGCGCGCCGTAACCTCAATCCCTGTGCAGCACCGTCACGCTCATGCGTCGGTTGCGGGGGTCCAGCGGATCGTTCGGATTGAAGGGCATGGTGTCGGCCACGCCTTCAATGCGAGCGAACCGGGCGCCTGACACGCCTTGTTTTTCCATCTGTGCGCGCGTTGCCTCCGCGCGCTCGGCCGATAAGGACCAGTTGTTGCGGCCCTCGGCATTGGTAAATGGCACAGCATCCGTGTGGCCCCTGACGGCCAGCTTATTGGGGGTGCCGGCCAGCGATTTGGCCACTTCGTTCACCAATTGCTGGGCTCGGGGCATCATCTGCGTCCCGCCGAGAGCAAACATGGCGAAGTCGGCCTTGTCGATGATGTCTATGCGCAGGCCTTCTTTTTCACGCGTGAACTTGACCTGCTCCTTCAGGTTGGCCAAGCGAGGGTTCTGTTCGATCTTTTCGCGGATTTCCTTCTCGAGCTTCTCGAAGGCCGCCTTGTCTTGCTGCTCGGCAACGGCCTTCTTTTCCTCCTCACTCATTTTGGAGGGGTCCGATGGATCTGAGCGTTCGGTGCTGTTGGGGTTGGGGTCGTTGGTGGTCGGGCCACCTTCGGATTTAGGCGTCAGTCGCTCCATTGCCGCGGTCTGCTTGGCGCTGAAGGGAAATCCGTCGGTGTCGATGATGGACTTGCCGCCGAGGATGCCGTTGGATCCGGCCAGTTTGCCCATGGTGATATTGCTGTGCGAGGTCGGCTTGAAATAATCAGCGATGCTCTTGCGTTGGTCTGCGTTGGTAGCACCGAGCAGCCACATCAGCAGAAAGAAGGCCATCATGGCGGTCATCATGTCGGCCAGAGCAATTTTCCAGGCGCCTCCGTGAGCCCCGCCGTGACCATCGTCGATGACCTTTTTGATGACGATGACTGGAGCCACCGCCTCCTTGGTCTCTTCGGTCGCAGCCTGCTCGGCGGGAGCCTCGGCCGGGGCTTCGGCAGCTTGCGCTGGCGTCGCTTCTCCCCCCACGGGCGTACCGCTCCCCTCGGCCGGGGCCGCCGGCGCGGTGGCCGCCTCGGGCGCGGCGGTGGTCGCAGCTTCTGCCATATCGGGTCCGCCTCAGCGCGTAGCGCTTTTACTTGCCCCGCAGGCCATCGAAGACCTCAGCGAAACTTGGCTGGTTGTGATGGCTGATGCTCACGCGGGCCCCTTCGATGATGAGGGGAGGCGGGTGTCCGTGCATGGTGCCGATGATGATCTGCTTGACCACCTTGTAGATTTCGCCCTCGTCGTCAATGATCTGCTTGAGCCGGTTGGCCAGCGGTTCGACAAATCCGTAAGCAAAGAAAACGCCCAGAAAGGTGCCTACCAGTGCGCCACCAATCAGGGCGCCGAGAACCGGGGGAGGCTGATCGATCGCGCCCATGGTCTTGACCACACCGAGCACGCAAGCCACGATGCCGAGGGCCGGCAGGGCGCCGGCCATGGAGGCCAGCGCTTCGGCTGGTTTCAGTTCAGCGTGGTGGTGAGTTTTGATGGCCTGGTCCATGACCTCTTCAACCGCGTAGGGGCTCAGGTTGCTGGAGGACACCACCAGAAGCCGTATGGTGTCGGTCACCAGATGCAACAGACCTTCGTCCTTGAGGATGGGTGGGTATTCGGCAAAGATGGCGCTCGAATCAGGGTTCTCAATATGCGGCTCCAGAGCCACTGCGCCCTCAGCCTTGAGGACCTTCATCAGTTTGGAGACCAGGAAAATAACCTGCAGATAGTCGTCTTTCTTGTACTTGGGGCCCTTGAAGCAGCGTCCTATGCCGCCAAAGGCGCCCTTGACGATATCCAGGCTGTTACCGATCAGCATGGCTCCGACAGCGGCCCCTCCAATGATGAAGGTTTCAATGGGGGCGGCCTTGATGATGGGCGCCATGCTGCCGCCGGCCATGATGTAGCCGCCGAACACGCAGATCATCAGAACGACGATGCCTATGATGCTGAACATGTGAGTCGGGTCTCTATCTTGGGATGGAGCTTGTGTTGTTGAACGGTGAGCGTAATGTACATCGCATCTGAAAGCAGCAAAGGGGGCCGGGCCCCCTTTGCCTCCTGGGCCGACATGGGCTCAGGGTTTTTA
>CAZATV010000044.1:0-22159 GCA_964488145.1 uncultured Polaromonas sp. | reverse complement strand
CAGGCGTGTCCGCATCGACGATAAAGGCGCTGATGCCGCGCGAGCCCGGCGCCTCGCCCGTACGGGCAAACACCACATAGAAGTCGGCAATGCCGCCGTTGGAAATCCACGTCTTCTGGCCCTCAAGGACAAAGCCGGTGCCATCGGCATGGGCGCTGCAGCTCATGGCCGCCACATCGGAGCCGGCCTCGGGTTCGGACAGCGCGAAGGCGGCAATCGCCTGACCACTGGCCACCCGGGGCAGATAGCGCCGCCTTTGTTCGGGCGTGCCCTGCAGGCTGATCGCCCCCGAGCCCAGGCCCTGCATGGCGAAGGCGAAATCGGCCAGACCGTCATGCCGGCCCAGGGTCTCGCGAATCAGACACAGGGTTCGGGTGTCGATCACCTCAGCGGCCGCTCCGAACGCTCGGCCGGCCACGGCGTGGGACAACCAGCCCGCCCGTCCCAACGCACGGACCAGCTCACGGCATCGACCGTCGACGTCCGCATCATGGCCCTCGGTCAGGTGCTCACGCGACCAGGTCTCCAGGCGATCGGCCAGCTGTCGATGATGCGGCTCAAAAAAGGGCCACTGCAGGTAGGAGGTGTCAGCCATGGTGCGCCTCAATTGCCCTCAAAGCGCGGCTTCTGCTTGGCCACAAAGGCATGGTAGGCACGCGAAAAGTCCTCCGTCATCATGCAGATGGCCTGGGCCTGCGCTTCCGCCTCAATGGCCTGCTCGACCGTCATCGCCCACTCTTGGTGCAACATGGTCTTGGTGATGCCGTTGGCAAAAGCCGGTCCCTCGGCCATGTCAGCGGCCAGAGCCTGCGCCTGCGCCACCACTTCCTCGGGGCTGCACAGGCGGTTGAAATAGCCCCAGCGCTCGCCCTCTTCCCCGCCCATGGAGCGCCCGGTGTAGAGCAGCTCGCTGGCGCGACCCTGCCCGATCAGGCGCGGCAGAATGGCGCAGGCCCCCATATCGCAACCGGCCAGGCCCACACGGTTGAACAGGAAGGCGGTCTTGCTGCGCGCGGTGCCCAGACGCAGATCACTGGCCATGGCCACAATGGCACCGGCACCCGCACAGACCCCATCGACCGCGGCGACGATCGGCTGAGGGCAGACGCGCATCATCTTGACCAGCTCGCCAGTCATACGGGTAAACATGAGCAATTCGGGCGCCTTCAGCGCGATGAGCGGGCCGATGATTTCATGCACATCACCGCCAGAGCAGAAGTTGCCGCCCGCGCCGTGAATGACCACCGCACGCACATCGTCGGCCCACTTGAGCTGATGGAATAAATCGCGCAGCTCGGCATAGGACTCGAAGGTCAGCGGGTTCTTGCGCTCGGGCCGATTGAGCGTGAGGGTGGCCACGCTGCCTTGGACGTGCCACAGAAAGTGGCGGGCCTGATAGCCGGCCATGGGCCGGCGGTTGCCTGCAAGCAGGCCAGGATCGATGGTCACGACAGACTCCTTTTTCAGTGGCCGCCTTGGGCGGTCTTTTCGCGCTGGACATTGGCCTCGAGCTGACCCTTGGCCGACAGGTATTGGCGCGGCCAGGCCACCGGGGTGTAGCCAATGCGGGCCGCCTCGGTCAGGGTCCAGGCCGGATTGGCCAGATGCGGCCGGGCCACCGCGCACAGATCGGCGCGGCCGGCCGCCAGAATACTGTTGGCATGGTCGGCCTCGCTGATCGCTCCCACCGCCATCGTGGCAATACCTGCCTCCTGCCGAATGCGGTCGGCAAACGGCGTCTGGAACATGCGGCCATACACCGGCTTTTCTTTCTTGCTCACCTGCCCGGACGAGCAATCGATGAGGTCGGCACCGGCTGCCTTGAAAGCGCGTGCGATCTCCACCGCATCCTGCGGGGTGATGCCGCCCTCGACCCAATCGTGCGCCGAAATGCGCACCGAAATCGGTCGCTCGGCCGGCCAGGCGGCGCGCACGGCCGTGAACACCTCCAGGGGGTAGCGCAGCCGGTTCTCCAGGCTGCCGCCGTAAGCGTCTGTGCGCTGATTGGTCAGAGGCGAGATGAAGCTCGACAACAGATAGCCGTGGGCGCAATGCAGTTCGAGCCAATCGGCGCCGGCCTGCGCCGCAGCGCGGGTGGCCTGCACAAACTGCTCGCGCACCTGGTCCATGTCGGCCCGTGTCATCTCGCGGGACACCTGGCTGACCCCCTCCAGATACTGCTGGGGCGAGGCCGAAAGCAGCGGCCAGTTAGGCTCGGGGCCATCGGCCGGCAGGGGCTGGTCAATGCCGTCCCAGGCCCGACGGGTGGAGGCCTTGGCCCCGGCGTGGCCGATCTGGATGCCGAACTTGGCATCGGTGTGGGTATGGATCCAGTGGGCAATGCGCGCAAAAGCCGCTGTGTGCTCGGGTCGGTACAGGCCCGGGCAGCCCGGCGTGATGCGACCTTCGGCGCTGACACAGGTCATCTCGGCGAACACCAGTCCGGCGCCGCCCATGGCCCGCGCACCCAGATGCACCAAATGGTAGTCGCCCGCCACACCATCGATGGCCGAATACTGGGCCATGGGCGAGACCACAATCCGGTTCTTCAGGGTGAGGCCGCGCACGGTGTAGGGCGTGAACATAGGTGGCGGCGGCGAGCCCTGCACCTTGACCCCGGCACGCTCGGCAAACCACCGCTCATAGCCTTCGAGCCAGCCCTTGTCGCGCAGCCGCAGGTTCTCGTGGCTGATGCGCTGGCTACGGGTGAGCATGGAATACATGAACTGTTCGGGCTCGAGCTGGTCGCAGTAGCGCTTGCCACAAACCTCAAACCATTCCATCGCATTCCATGCGGCATTCTGGATGCGCAGGGTCTCCACCCGTCGGGCCTCCTGATAGGCCTTGAGCACATCGGTCAGACGTGCCGGGTCGTCACCGAGCCGCTTGAACTGGCGGGTCAGCTCGATCGCATCTTCGATCGCCAGCTTGGTCCCCGATCCGATGGCAAAGTGCGCCGTGTGGACCGCATCGCCCATCAGCACCACATGACTGCCCTGGGCGTTCTTGAGCCACCAGTGCCCGCACACCACACGCTGGAAATTGAGCCAGGCCGAGCCGCGCAAGTGGCGCGCGTTGGTCATCAGCTTGGCACCCTGAAGATTGGCGGCAAACAACTGCTCGCAAAAAGCGATGGACTGTTCCTGATCAGCCCGGTCCAGACCGTGGGCCAACCAGACCGATTCGGGGCATTCGACGATGAAGGTGGTGGTCTTCTCATCGAACTTGTAGACATGAGCCTGGAACCAGCCGTGCTCGGTTTTCTCGAACAGAAAGGTAAAAGCGTCGTAGAGCTTGTGGGTGCCCAGCCAGATAAAGCGATTGGGCCGCACCACGATGTCCGGGGCAAACACCGACGCGTATTGGCTGCGGATCTTGGAATTGATGCCGTCGCAGGCAATGACCAGATCGGCATCCGGAAAATCCAGGTCGCTGTCCACTTCAGACTCAAATACCAGACGTACACCGAGTTGCTCACAACGCGCTTGCAGAATATTGAGCAACTTCTTGCGGCCTATGCCCACAAAACCGTGACCGCCCGAACGGATGACGCGGCCCTTGAAATGCAGTTCGATGTCGTCCCAGTGGTTGAACGCCTGCTGGATCGCCTCGGCCGTGGGCTGATCCCAGGCCCGCATGTTGTCCATAGTGGCATCGGAAAACACCACGCCCCAGCCGAAGGTGTCGTAGGGCTTGTTGCGCTCCACCACAGTGATGTCGTGACCCGGGTCGAGTTGCTTCATCAGCAGGGCAAAGTACAAGCCCGCCGGACCGCCGCCGATGCACACAATTTTCATGAAATCTCCTTGGAACCGATCGCCCGGACACAAGCTTAACGCACTCGCCCGGAAATAGTTCAGGTCTAAAGTAATTCCCCGTCCGCCGGGAGCTCAGACTGGATCGCTATGGATGAGCTGTTCAGCGGAATCAACTCAAGTTGACAATCATGAGGTCGTTCCCCGCCGAGACAAACGTCGGGATGACAAGCCCCACGAAAGGCTGCTCTATGAAACACGTTTCAGAGGAAAAGCCCGGTGTACCTCTCGCCCCAATGACGACAGAGGGCTTTGAAGACTCTGCGCACTGGCCGGCAGCCCTAGCGCACGCCGTTCAGCTGTGCCTGTCCAGCCCGCTGCCCATGATGGTGTGGTGGCCCGAGCGATCCGAACCCATTTTTAACCTGGCCTGCGCCGCTCTCAGCGGCTCGGGCGAATCGAACCTGCACACCCAAATCTGGCAAGCGGTCGAGCCAGACGCCCAGGAAGTCCTGCGCACCGGTCGGTCCTTCGTGCGCGATGCGGTCAGCCTGATGCTGCCCTATCCCGACACACCACCGGATGCTTGCGGAGCGTGCTGCCTGCACCCCGTGTTTGAGCGAGGCCAAGCCGTCGGTGTGCTGATGATCGGCAGTCGCTCTGAGCCCTGGCCCTGGTCCACCTGGCGCGAGCGCATGAACTACGCGGCCATCATCCACTCGATGGACTTGGGCTTTTGTCTGGTGGAAGTCTTCGACACGGGAGAGGACGAGTTGCTGGACTATGTGTTTCTGGAGGTCAATCCCGCCTACGAAATGCACTCCGGTCTGTCCCATCTGGTCGGGCGCCGTATCTCGGAGGTGGTCACGCAGCGCGAGCCCTTCTGGTCTGCTGCAATCCGGCAGGTTCTGGCCAGCGGCGAGATCCTGCAAACCACGATCAGCTTGAGGGAGGACCGGCGCCACTTTGAAGTGTGCATCATGCGCATGGGGGGGCCGGGCAGCCGGCAGGTGGCCATTCTCATGAAAAATATCACCGAGCAAGCGCTGGCAGCCAGCCTGCTCAAGCTCAGCGAAGAGCAGGCTCGCAGGGCAGCCCTGCAGGCACAGGCCGAAAACAGTCGACTGGCTGCGGTACTGGACGCTAGCCCAGCGGCGGTGATCGTGGTCAATGCCGACAACCAGATCACCCTGGTCAACGCGCAGGCCCGTCAAGCCTGGGGCGCCCTGCCCCACGCCGGCTCGACGGCCTGGGTCGGGCATTGGGCCGACGGCAGTCCGCGCCATGGCCAAAGGCTACACCCTTCGCAATGGCCGCTGAACCGGGCTCTGCAGGGCTACAGCACCCGTGAAATCATTGACATCACCTCACCGCGTGACGGCATCACCCGAAGAACCTTTCTGTGCTCGGCTTCCCCGATCTGGAGCGTCAAGCTCAATATCGAGGGAGCCGTGGTCGTGGCGATGGACATCACGGATCGGGTCGAGGCGGAGAAGGCCCTGCGCAGCGCCAACTCGCACAAGGATGAGTTTCTGGCCATGCTCGGCCATGAGCTGCGCAATCCACTGGCACCCATCGCGATGGCCGCCGAATTGATCGGCCAGCCCGGTGCTTGCGAAGAGAGCATGCGCGAGACCAGCGCCATCATCGCCCGCCAGGTGGGCCATATGCGCGGCCTGATCGACGACCTGCTGGACACCGCCCGCGTCAGCCAGGGTCTGATCCGGCTGGACCTGCGCAGCTACAGCCTGCAAGCGCTGATCGAGGATGCCGTGGAACAAACACGGGATCTGTTACAGCAGATGGGGCACCAGTTGCAACTGGACCTGCCCCAGCCCTCGCCGACCCTGCGGGCCGACGGCAAGCGCGTCGTGCAGATCGTGGCCAATCTGCTGCACAACGCCGCCAAGTACACCCCCTCCATGGGGCTGATCCGGCTGCGTGTCTGGACTGACGGCGATGCGGTGTGCATCGAGGTGGCAGACAACGGCATCGGCATGAACGAAGACACGCTGCGACGAGCCTTCGACCTGTTCTCGCAGGCCGAGCGCGGGGTAGACCGGCAGCAAGGCGGTCTGGGCCTTGGGCTGGCCCTGGTCAAGAAGCTGGTGGAGTTGCACGGCGGCCGAATTTCCGCCGACAGCGCCGGGCCGGGCCAGGGCAGCCGCTTTACCCTGCAACTGCCCTTGGCACGAGCCAACTCGATACAAGAGCGGCCCGATGCGCGTCCCCCTAGCCCCCAGGACGTTCCCGAACTGCGCATCCTGCTGGTCGATGACAACGCCGATGCGGCCCAGACCCTGTCGCTGTACCTGACAGCCTGCGGCCATGACTGTCAAATCGCCCACACGGCCGAGCAGGCCCTGCAGCTGATCGACAAGCGGGCACCCCAGGTTTTCATCCTGGACATCGGTCTGCCGGGCATGGATGGCCGCGAACTGGCTCGCCGCCTGCGCAGCCGGCCTGAGGCTACACGGGCCCTGATCGTGGCCCTCAGCGGCTATGCCCATCCCGAAGAGCAGAAAAAGGCGCTGGCTGCCGGCTTTGACCACTATCTGGTCAAACCGGTCGATGTGGACCGGCTGACCGGGCTGCTGCAAACGGTCGCGCAGCAGGCCGGGTCGCCTCCCCACTGAAGGCACGGACACGGGCCGCTCGCGGGGCCCAGCCAGCCCAAGCTTCTTGGGAGATGAGCGCGGGGTTGGTGCCGAGCTCAACATGAAGGCAGCGGCTTGGAGCAGGGCACACCGCGCGTCGGGTTTGGACCCGGGCTGGCGACTGCGGCATGATGTGGGGCTGACCACCGGAGAAGGCCTGTGCCCACCGACATTGAGATCGCCCAGTCAACACCTTTGAAGCCCATCGCCGACATCGCAGGTCGGCTGGGTCTACCTGCCGAAGCCCTGGTGCCCTATGGCCATTACAAGGCCAAGATCGCGCTGCCTTATCTGCGCAGCCTACAGTCCCGGCCCAATGGGCGCCTGGTGCTGGTGACCGGCATCAACCCCACGCCCGCCGGGGAGGGCAAGACCACCACCACCGTCGGTCTGGGCGATGCGCTCAACCGCCTGGGAGAGTCGGCCGTCGTCTGTCTGCGCGAACCCTCACTGGGGCCGGTCTTCGGCATGAAGGGCGGCGCAGCCGGCGGGGGACGCTCGCAGGTGGTGCCGATGGAAGACATCAACCTGCATTTCACCGGCGACTTTCAAGCGATTGCCCTGGCGCACAACCTGCTGTCGGCGCTGATCGACAACCATATTCACCACGGCAATGCCTTGCGCATAGACGCCCGGCGCATCAGCTGGAAGCGGGTGGTCGACATGAATGACCGGGCGCTGCGCGAGATCGTGGTGGGGATGGGCGGGCCGGGCAATGGCTATCTGCGGCAGGATGGCTTTGACATCGTGGTGGCCTCCGAAATCATGGCCATCCTGTGTCTGTCCACCAGCCTGAGCGATCTGAAGTCCAGACTCTCGCGTATCGTGGTGGCCACCTCACTGGAGGGCCAACCCGTCACCGCAGCCGACCTGCAAGCCACCGGCGCCATGGCCGCCCTGCTGCGCGATGCGATGGCGCCCAATCTGGTGCAGACCCTCGAGCACAGCCCGGCCTTCATTCACGGAGGGCCCTTTGCCAACATTGCCCACGGTTGCAACTCGGTCATGGCCACCCGCAGCGCCCTCAAGCTGGCCGACTGGGTGGTCACCGAGGCCGGCTTCGGCGCCGATCTGGGCGCCGAAAAATTCCTCAATATCAAGTGCCGAAAGTCGGGGCTCTGGCCCTCGGCGGCGGTCATCGTGGCCAGTGTGCGAGCCATCAAGTACCAGGGCGGCGCCGATGTCAAGCAACTGTCCCGCGAGGACCTGCCGCGCCTGGCGTCGGGCCTGGCTTGCCTGGAGCGGCACATCCAGAACGTCAGTCAGGTCTATGGCCTGCCCTGCGTGGTCGCACTCAATCATTTCGTGCACGACACCGAGGCCGAGGTGGCCCTGGTGCGCGAGCGCGTGGCGGCCACCGGCCTGCCCCTGGTGGTGGCCCGTCACTGGGCCGAAGGCGGCGCCGGTGCCGAGGAGCTGGCGCGTGCCGTCATGGCCTGCGCCAGCGCGCCCGACCCGCAGCCCACCTACCTCTACCCGGACTCGGCCAGCCTGTGGGACAAGGCCGAGACAGTGGCGCGGCGCGTGCACCGGGCCAAGGGGCTGGCCGCCAGCGCCAAGATCAAGGCGCAGCTGCAGAAACTGCAGGATCAGGGCTACGGCCACCTGCCGGTGTGCATTGCCAAGACGCCCTACTCCTGGGGCACCGACCCCAAACAGCTCGGTGCCTTGGAAGGGCACGAGATCGATGTACGCGAGGTGCGGCTGGCCGCTGGCGCCGAATTCGTCGTGCTGGTCTGCGGCGAGATCATGACCATGCCGGGGCTGCCCGCTCAGCCAGCCGCAGCGTCCATTGATGTGGACGACGACGGCCGTATCGTCGGTCTGTTCTAGGCCGAGGGGTCAGGAGCTGCGGCGACCGCTGACCCGAATCTGCGGATCGTCGTTGAGCTGGCCGGTAAATTGCCCATCCTGCACCAGGCCGCGCAGCGCGTAACGGCGACCGGCGTGCGAGAACTGCAGTTCCATGGCATTGCCGCGCAGTCGTCCGTCTTCTATCTGGGCCACGCGACGCCCATCGAAGAAGACCTGGGCATCGAAAAATTGCTTCTTCTGGCGCAACTGAACCGACATTTGCGTGACACCCGGCACCCCGGAAAAAGTCCACAAGCCCTCCACCGGAGCCGGCACGATCCAGAGGAAAGCCATTTCGCCCGCTGCGTTACGTATCTCCTGATCCGGCGTCCAGGATTCGATGCGAAAGACATTGGAGACCACCCGAGTGCCCGGCCGCATCTGGAGCAAGCGGGGCATGAGCCTGGCATTGAGGGCTTCGCCCAGGTAGAGCGTGACTACCGTGGCCTCGGAGAAGTCTTCAACGAAAATATCGCCCCGCTTGAAGCTGACCAGGCGCTCCAGATCGGCGCGCTTGGCATTGCGCTTGGCCAGTTCGACCAGATCGGGGTTGTATTCGATGCCGACTGAGCGCACCCCGTATTTGCGCGCCGCCTCAATCGGAATGATGCCGTCGCCCGAGCCCAGGTCGTAGACGATGTCAGCGGGCCCCACCTGGGCAGCATCGAGCATCTTGTGAACCATCTCCACCTTGGAGGGGATCCACATGATGTCCTTGCCGGCCGTGGCCATGCGCAGCCGATACTGCTCATCACCGTAATTCGGGCCGGCGCAGCCCACCAGCAAACCGCACAAGCTGATGAAAAAGGTTTTGGCAATCGTCCGAAGCGTCATGATCGGCAGTGTGAGTTAGACCCCAGATTGAGGCAGCAACCCGATTATTGACGCCGAAAGCACCGACCCCCAAAAATCCAGGGCGATCACCCCGCCGCTTCACTGCGTATACACGCCTCCATCGACGATCAGGGTCTCGCCATTGACGAAGCCCGAGGCGGGACCGAGTAGGAACAGGATGGGCCCGACCATGTCGACCGGTTGCGCCATGCGTTTCATGGGCACACGCTTGGCATAAACCTCCTCGGCAATGCCCTCGAAGACCTTCTCCCGTCCGGTGCCGCCGACCAAGAAGGCGGTGTTGGTCAGGCCCGGGGCAATCGCATTGACACGCACCGTAGGGGCGTTCTCCCGGGCCATACCCTTGACCAGCGCCACGATGCCGGCCTTGGCCGCGCCATAGTGGGCATAGTTCTTGACCACGTCGACGGCCATGGTGGAGGCCACGCTGACCAGCGACGCCCCGCCACCTCGAGCACGCAACAGGGGCAAAGCCGCCCGCGCGCAGAGGTAGTGGTTGCGGAGGTTGCCAGCAATCACTTCGTCGAACACGTCGACGGGAAGATCGCCGATGGGCTCGAAGCCCTTGAAGAACCCGGCCAGATTGACAAAGCCGTCAAGGACCGGCCATTGCACCGACAGTTCGGCAAAGGCACGCTCGACGCTGGCGGCCTGACTGCCGTCCACCTCGATCGCGCGCACGCCGTCGGGCACAGGGTGCTGGGTCAGCGAAGCCGGCAGGTCCAGCACCGCCACCTGCACCCCGGTCTCACGCAGGGCCCGCACGACCTCGCGGCCCATGCCACCGCAACCCCCAACTACCGCCACACGGGCGCCCGCAGGCGGGCCTAAACGCGAGGGATCGAACATCATTTGAGCACCGGTGATACGGCCTCCCAGCGGCCATTGCGGAACTGGTCTACCGTGGTGGCCTCCGGGTCGAAGTGGTTGTTCTTGAAGGTCGCTGGCGCCAGGAACACCGGATGCCTGCTGGCACTGGTCTGCAAAGCCTTGATCGCGCCCTCGCGCGTGAGGTTGCGTCCGGCGGCCTGCAGACCGGTCACGAACCAGTCGGCGTAGGCATAGGCCAGGTAGGCGTTCTCATCGGGCTCGAGGTTGAAGCGCCTTTTGTAAGCATCCGCCCAAGCCTTGTCCGCAGGCCCTGCGCTGTTGGGGTCCAGCATCTTCCAGGGGCCAATGCCGTAGAGGCCTTCGATCACCTCCTTGCCCAGCTTGGCCACGATCATGGTGCGGCCCGGGTTGCCGGTCAGCACTTTGACCGTGTTCCAGCCGATCTTCTTGATCTCGGCCATCATCCCCACGGTCTCGCGCGTGATGGTGGCCATGACGATCAGATCCACCCCCGCAGCCCTCATCCTGGCGACCTGACTTGAAAAGTCGATCTCCCCGGGCTTGTAAGAGGCCTCGGCCGCCAGGGTCATTTTCTTGGCCTCCATCGCGCTCTTGACGCCGCGGCCGATCAGGTCACCGAAGGGACCTTCCATGTAGACCCAGCCGACCTTCTTGATGTCCGGATTCTTCTCCAGCAACCAGGTCAGCCCCAGGTGGGTTGTGACGTGGTAGTCCGGCACGGTGGTGAACAGGCGCGGACTCTTGCCAGAAATTTGCTGCAGAACGGCCGAGGCGGCCCACGGCGCGAAATAAATCACGCCTTCGTCGACCGCCCGCTTGACAACCGCCGCATTGGTGCCGGAGCCGAAGGGATTGACGATGGCAAAAACATCGTCCTTGCGGATCAGCTTGTCGATGGCGCGCACCGCTTGCTGCGGCTGGCTGGCGTTGTCCTCCACGATGAACTTGATCTTGCGACCGTGAATGCCGCCGGCCTCGTTGACCTCGTCAAAGCGCATCTGTGTGCCGTTGCGCAGCTGCGGCATGCCCGCCGCCACCGGGCCCGACAAGTCCATGTGGGTGCCAATGACGATCTCGGTGTTGCTCAAACCAGAGGCATGAACGGCACCGGGGACTGCAACAGCGGCCAGAGAGGCGATGGCGCCGGCCACCCATTGACGCTTGGTAAATCTCATGAAAGTCTCCTCTTTACGGGTTGGGTAAATCGCAGTTGGAACCGGGCCCTGGATCGGCGTTCAAAGGCGAGATGGGTCGTGGCTTCATGGGCTTGCAGGTCGAGCGCAGGATCGAGGGTTTTCCAGTGGGGCGGTTGGGCTGTCAAGACGCGGTCGGGCCTGCGCGCGGTCTTTCCTTGCGTTCGGCCAGCCAAGCCAAAAGACGGTCATCGCGCGAGGACTTCCAGAAGGGACAAAAACCGGGCACTCGCCGAACGTAATCGGCGTAGTCGGGTTTGGTGCGCAGCATGTGCCGGTCCAGCATGGCGGCAGCCGATCCCACGCTCATGAACCAGGTCGCGTACAGGGGACCGATCATGCCCAGCCAACCAAGCGGATGGGCCAGCCCAAAGACAAACAAGCCCCACCACATCAGGCTCTCACCGAAGTAATTTGGATGACGGGTCCAGGCCCACAGCCCCGACTGCAAGACCCGCCCACGGTTGGACGGATCGGCTTTGAATCGCGCGAGCTGCCAGTCGCCGCCGGCCTGAAAAGCAAAGCCGACCAGCCACAGCAAGGTGGCCAACAAGTCCAAGCCCGAAAACGGCGCCGGGGGCGCATTCAAGGCCAGCACCACGGGCAGGATCCACACCCACACAATGCCGCCCTGCAGAAGGAAAACCTGAAAGTAGCTCCACCACCACCAGCGGCGGCCAAATTGCGCGCGCCAGCTGGCGTAGGGTTGCTGCTCTCCCCTCGCCCCCAGATTGGTCTGGCTGGCGTGGCGCACCAGACGCGCCGACCACAGCGTCATCAGCCCGAGCATCAGCAGCTGGGTCGAGCTCAGGGCCGGCTGGCGCCAAGCCTCCAGCCAGACCGGCACCAGCACGGTCAGGGAATAGACCACGTCCATCACGCCCGAGTTGCGCACGCGCACCGTCCATATCCAGACCGGGGTCAAGAGGGCGATCACGAACAGGCCCGAAAACAACCAGTCGCTGAGCAGCTGACGCCAGACCGCATCGAGAGGCCACGCGGCCAGGGCGATCATGCAGGCCACCGGCATCAGGGCATGCAGGCGATGCATCCAGTGGACCTTGGTCAGCTGGCCCAAGCCCCGCATCCAGATCAAGGCCAGCAGGCACCAGGCGATACCGGCGACTGCGCCCAGCGCCTGGGAACCTGCGCCGCTCACTGGATCTGCCCTCCCCGCCGCAGTTCCTCAACCAGGGTGGCAAAAGCGTGGTTGGAGTTCGGATGGGGGCGCCCCGGTTGTTCGCGCAAGGCTGCGACCACTGCCGCGATGTCATCGCCGGCCAGACTGTCGGTCTCCACACTGAAAGCGCGGCGCAAGCGCCCGCCGCCAGCGACAAAGACCTCACCATTGGCATCGCAGTCCTCGCTGGCCAACCAGCTGACCACCGGTGTCACCGCTTCGGGGCGCAGGCAGCGCGCCAGGTCCTCAGCCAGGTAGCTGTGTGTCATCTGGGTATCGGCATAGGGCGAGACCGCATTGACCCGCACGCCTTGGCTGGCGCCCTCGGCAGCCAGGCTGCGCATCAGCATCTCGATGGCTGCCTTGGAGGCCGAGTAGGCGCCCAGGCCATGATTGCCGTAGCGTCCCGCACTGGAGGTCATCATGATGACGCGGCCCCAGCGCTGGTCCAACAGATGCGGCCAGGCGGCATGGACGAGCTGAAGCGCCCCCTGGAAGCCGACATCAAAGATGGCACGAAACTCCTCCAGGCTTTGCTTGCGAAAGGTCAGAGCCTGAGGCGTTGCCGCGTTGGCCACCAGGATATCGACACGGCCGAAACACGCCAGGGCATGCGCAACCATACGCTGGCCCGCACCGTCGGCCTGCACGGACTCGTAATCGGCCTCGGCTGTCCCGCCAACAGCTCGAATGGCGGCCACCGCCTGCGCCGCAGAAGTCTGCTCGTCGGTTTGCCCGGCATGACGCCGGTTGTTCACCAGCACCTTGGCTCCCCGGGCGGCCAGCGCCAGGGCACAGGCGCGACCAATGCCCTTGCCCGCTCCGGTGACGATGGCCACCCGACCCTCAAGGTCCTGCTGCATGGCCCGACGCCTCAGTTGAGCTTGACCCGACCGCTGTCGATCAGCTCGCGATTGGTGACCAATTCCCGCCGGACGATCTCCTGCAACTCGGCAGGGGAGCAGACCTGCGTGTCACCGAAGGCAGACAGCCTGGCCCGCACTTCACTGGACTGAAGCGCCTTGACCAGCGCCTCATGCAATCGCTGCGCAACGGCCGGCGGCACACCGGCCGCCAGACCAAAGCCCACCCACGGCGTTTCGTCGTAATCCTTGAGTCCATCGATTCCGCTGTCTCGGGCCGGTTGCGCCCGCGGGGAGAAGATCGCCGGCTTGGCACCGGTAGAAGCAATCGCCACCACCCGGCCATCATCGACAAAGGCTTTGCCCGCTGCCGAGACGATCATCAGTTGAATTTGTCCCGAGGCAAGATCAATGAGGGCGGGTGCCTCGCCCTTGTAGGGGACATGCGTTGCTTCTATACCCAGACCTGTCAGCAGCTTTTCCATCGCCAGGTGATACCAGCTTCCGACGCCAATACTGCCGTAATTGAGCTTGCCCGGATTGGCTCGGCCCCAGGCCGCCAATTCACGCAAGTTGCGCGCCGGCACGCTGGGGTGAACCGCCACCACATTGGAGCTGCGCAATCCCGTGGTGAGCGGCTGTACGTCTTTGAGTGGGTCATAGCCGATGGCCCTGTCCAGCAAGGGCGCGATCGACAGAATGGACGGAGAAATATAGGCCACGGTATGACCGTCTCGAGGGGCTCGCAAGACCGCCTGCATGGCAATCTTGCCGCCCGCGCCGACCCTGTTGTCAACCAAGACCGGCTGCCCAAGCAGAGTCGACAGCTCTTGCCCCACAGCACGGGCCAAAGTGTCGGCGGGTCCACCGGGCGCGAAGGCCACAACGATCGTGATCGGCCGGTTGGGAAATGACTGCGCCTGGGCCTGGCCGGCCAGCCACAGCGGCGCCAGGCCAGCCAAGGTCAGACGAGAAAACTGATGACAAAACTGACGGCGTTGCATAACGGCCTCCTTGAGGATGATGTGGTCGTGGGAAAAAAGCTTCATGTATGTTCGGTCGGTCTGGCACCCGAAGTTTCAGACGATCCGGTCTCGGCGCAGGGCTTCAATGTCCTGGGCCGACAGGTTCAGGCGCTCGCGCAGCACGACTTCGGTGTGCTGGCCGAGGGTGGGTGGGGCGCGGTGTTGAACCACGGAGTCCGACAAATTGAGCGGGCTGCGCAGGGTGGGCACCTCAACCCCGCTGGCATGCGCAACGCGCAGAACCAGGCCTCTGTGCTGCACCTGGGGATCCTCGAACAATTGGCGCATGTCGTTGATCGCGGCACAGGGCACCCCGCGCGCGGACAGGCGATCGATCCAGTGCGCCACCGGGGCAGTCCTCGCGGCCGCCTGCAAAATCTCGTGCAAGGACGCGCGGTGGCGGATGCGCTCAACATTGCTGGCAAAGCGCGGGTCCTGCGCAATCGCCGGATCGAGATCGAGCACCGAGAGCATGGCCGCGAACTGGCTGTCATTGCCGGCGGACATGGAGAAGTGGCCATCGGCGGCGAGAAACACCTCGCTGGGCGCAGTGATCGGATTGAGGTTGCCCTGCCTTTGCGGCACCACGCCGGTCATGAGATAGCCCAATGCCAGATGGGCATTGAGCGCTGCAGTGACATCAAGCATTGCCATATCGATGTATTGGCCGCGACCGGTCACACTCCTTTGGGTCAGGGCGGCCATGATGGAAATCGTGGCGTAGAGGCCGGTGAAGATGTCGGTGATGGGCACAGCCGTGCGCATCGGTCCCGCGCCGGGTTCGCCATCGGGCACACCGCAAGTGCTCATCAGACCGCCCATGGCCTGAAGCACAGAGTCGTAAGCGGCGCGCGTCGCGTAAGGCCCGTCCTGACCGAATCCGGTCACGCTGCAATAAACCAGCCCCGGGTGCCGGGCCCTGAGCGTGTCGTAATCCAAGCCGTACTCACGCAGCGTGCCGACTTTATAGTTTTCGATCAGGACATCGCTGGCCAAGGCCAGTTCCCGGACGATGGCGGCCCCCCGGTCGGTGGTGATGTCCACCGTGACCGAACGCTTGCCCCGATTGCAGCCCATGAAAAACGCCGAGTCGTTGGTCTTGCGGCCTTGGGCATCGGTGACAAAAGGCCCCGCCCTGCGCGTATCGTCGCCCACGCCTGGCCGCTCGATCTTGATGACATCGGCACCCAGGTCGGCCAGCGTCTGCGTGCACCAGGGTCCGGCGACGACCCGAGTCAAGTCGAGAACCTTGACATGGGACAGCGCTTGCATCCGATCAACCCGCTGCGTGCAGACGTCGCGCCAGGAAATCCAGCACCACGGCATTGAAGCGATCCGGCGCTTCAGCCCAACCGAAGTGGCCCACGCCCGCAAGCATGACGAACTGGGCCCCGGCGATTTTGGCGGCCATTTTTTCCATGACGGCCGCCGGCGCAGTGGCGTCCAGTTCGCCTGCGATGCACAGCACCGGCACATCCAGCTCCGACAGGATACTGCGTCCTTCGTAGGTGGCAATCGCCGCAACCGCCGCACGAAACGTGTCCTCTCGCATGAGGCTGACGGTGGCAATGAGCAGGTCGACCGATGGGCCGACCGCGCCCTCGGCCATCATGCGCCGAAGCATCCCCGGCGCATGCTCGGGCAACGTGCGACCCGCGTCCAGCGGCGCCACCCGGGCACGCACGAACTCACGCTGAAAGTCACCGTCGGGCTTACCGAAAGCGGCGCTGGTGGCCGACAACACATAGCCGTGGATCCGTGGCCGGGCATGCACCCAGGCCCGCTGGGCGATGAAGCCGCCCATGCTGTGGCCAAACACCACATTGCGCGAGCCACCCTCCTTTTCAAGCAGGCGGGCCAGCGCCTGGGCACACAGATCAATGCCGAACCCTTCGGGCAGCGGTGACAGTCCGTAGCCTGGGGCGTCCCAGGCCACGACCCGGTATCCCGATTGGGCCAGCGCTTGAACCTGCGCGCGCCAGTACTCCTTGGCGCCAAAGGCGCCGTGCAGCATGAAGACCGTGGTGCCGTTGAACCGGCCATGCGGGTGGGTCACGGCGTAGTCCGGCATGGGGACGGCGGCGGTCATGGCCGCTGCCCCGCTGACGCGTCGATCGAGGCCGTCACCCCACCGGCAGGGACACCCCGCGCATCGCTCATAGGCATCCAGTAGGCATGCGCACCCAGGGGAATGAATCCGGGCAGTTCGATCTCGCAGACAGGGCCCCGCGTGATGTCCTGGGCGTCAAACACCGCGCAGGAGGCACGGCGCCGGGCGGCGTCATTCATGAACGTGACCAGATAGCCATCGTCCTCTGCGCGGGCCCCCACCCGGGGGGCGAAGGGCGCTTCGCTGACATAGCAACCCTCGGGTGCGCGCCAAGTCTGGGTGGCTCCGGTCTTCAGATCGTAGCGCTTGAGCCCATCGAGATGCCAGAACCCCGGGGTCATATGGGCGTTGTAGGCATAACGGTAAGGCCGGCCCTTATGGCGACCATTGACCATCGGGAACTCGGTGACCTCATCGTCGAGGTCCTCTTCCCGCGTCTGGCCGGTCTTGAGGTTAAAGCGCCAGCGGTGCATGCGGGTCTCCTGCAGCCGCATGTCGAGCAGGGCCAGCATCCGGGCGTAGCCCTCCTTGGGCAAGTGGCTCAAATCAGGTACAGGGTTGGTCTGGATGCAGCCCTCCATCACCACCTCGTCGCCCTGTTCGTAACAATTGGCCAGGTGCAGGATATAGCAGGGCATGGCCTCAAACCAGCGCACATCGCGGTTGGTACCAAAACGCGGAATGACGCCAAAGCGCGCCGGCACGTCGCGATGGAACTTAAGCCGGTGCTGGCCGCGTGCCAAGCCCTCCTGATCGAAGAACATCGGCAGGTCATGCAGCACGCAGTGCCTTTCGGTCATGCCCAGATCGTGCGGCCAGCGCGCGCCGGGCAGCTCTATTGGCTCGTAATGCACCAATTGGTTGTCAGCGCTGACAACGCCGTAGTTCATGTAGGGCGGCTGCTCTCCATAGTTGAAGAACATCATCTCGCCCGTGTGCTCGTCGACCTGGAAGTGTGAGCAGATGCCACGCTGGCCGAGCCGCCGCGCCCATTGCGGGTCGGGGCCGAGCGTCTCCAGCGTGAACGGGTCCAGCCGGTAGGGCTCGCTGCACTGGCTCATGGCCACAATGGCCTTGCCAGCGTGCACGATGACATCGGTGCCCGCGTTGTCCTTCATGGCACCGATGGAGCCCCAGCCCCGCAGCACGGCGCGCCGGGGCTCGATGATGCCCGGCCAAAGCGAACGCCCGGCCGCCTGCTCGGCCAGGAAGCCTGTGGTGCGTATCCAGCGGTTGCGGTACTCAACCCGACCCTCCTCGAAGCGCATGGCATGGACCATGCCGTCGCCGTCGAAGGGGTGGTACTTGCCCATCGGCGCATGAATCTGGTTGTGTCCGTTGCGCAAGTAGATGCCAGCCAGGTCTCGGGGTACCTCCCCCGTGACCTTCAGATCAGGCGTCGAGGCAGTCCACTCGGTATCCGTCGGCTCCCAGGCGCCGTTGAGGTAGGGGTTCTCGCTGGGCAGGCAGCCCAGCGTTACACGGTTGAAGGTCTCGAGCATCAGGAACCTCTTTCTTTGAAGGCCGGATCGACGGCGTGGACAGATCGCCCAAAGGCAAGCCCGTGGGCCCGGCAGATCGCATCAGGATGGACAGGGCGGCCTCGGGGGTCATGAGGCCATCCGCTCGATCACAGTGGCCGTCGCCACCCCCTGGGCACCGGCAATGGCCACGACGCCGTATCGAAGGCTGCGTCGGTCCATCTCGTCGAGCAGGCAACTGACCAGCATGGCGCCGGTCGCCCCCATGGGGTGACCCAAGGCGATCGAACTGCCATTGACGTTGAAGCGTTCCAGATCAACGCCGACGCGCTGGATGTAGTCGAGAGTGATGGCGGCGAAGGAATCGCGCACCTCCCAAAGCTCAATGTCGCCCACGCCCAGCCCCGCACGGGCCAGCGCCTGCTGCGTGGCCTCGACCGCACCGGTCTGGGCCAGCGGCACACACGCGTCGGCCATGGCCAGAATCCGCGCCCGCGGCTTCAAGCCATGACGAGCCACCGCCCCGGGCGAGGCCAGCAAAACAGCGGCAGCCCCATCGGCCATGCAAGGCGCATTACCAGCGGTGTGCACATGCTCGATGCGCCCCAGCCCAGGCTCACGCGTCAGGGCCCATGCGTCCAGGCCACCCGCACCGTCGGTATAAACGGTCTTCAGGCCTGCCAGCTTTTCAAGGGTGCTGCTTTCGCGGATGGTCTCGTCACGCTCAAGCAGAACCCGGCCCTGGGCATCGGTCACCGGGACCATGGAGGGCATGGGTACCGAACGACGGGCCTGCGCGGCGCGGGCCTGCGACAGGGCGGCGTAGCCATCGCACTGCACCCGGGTGAAGCCTCGGCGGGTGGCGATGAGATCGGAGGTCCAGGGCGGCGGCATCGACTCGATGCGCTGGGCCAGCTCGCGTTCGCTGTAGTGCGGCGCGGCATCCCCAAACATCGGTACGCGGGACATCATCTCCACGCCTCCGGCCAGCGCCAGGCTTTCCGAGGCGTTCGCCTGCAGGGCCGCGAAGTTCACGGCCGTCAGGCCCGAAGCGCAGTAACGGTTAACGGTGACCGCCGACGTCTGCGGGCTGGCCCCGGCCAGCGCTGCGGCGACCTTGCCGATATTGCCGCCTTGCTCTGCGGTCTGGGTCACGCAGCCGAAGACCGCGTCAACGATGGCCTCCCGGTCCACCCGGGTGCGCTCAAAGAGCGCGCGGACGATGAAGGCCAGCAGTTCCGCCGGCCGAAGACCATGCAAGGAACCCTCGGGCTTGGCCAGACCGCGTGGGGTACGCACAGCGTCGACGATCAGGGGCTGCATGGGGTCGGGCTTTTATACTATATTAGAAAGACCAAGTTTGAATCGGCATTGCAGCTGCGTCATCAGGGATTTCCCAGGTGACCCCCGGGGTCCAGCCGGGCCATGCCGCCGTTGGCCCCTGCGAGGACCCGTGTTTGGGCCCAGCCGTGGGTGCACAGGCCAAGCGGGCAAGGCATGCGGGCGGTGATGCGCCTTCTGGCCCGTACCCTCGTCTATCGACCGCCACAGTTCCGTCGGCGCCTGGGCGGCTCATTTGTGCGAGCGCGCGGATGCGGGTTGCCGAGCCCAAAGGGTGTCGGGGAAGAACCTCCTGAGGCAGACCGCAGACACGGGCCATGGCCTGCTCAAGGCTGACCCCCGATTCGCCGGGTCCCGCTGCCGGCCAGGCGCTTGCAGCGGCGCGGCTCTTTCAGAGGCTGCCTAGGGTTGACCCTGGGCAACTCTCAACCCGATGACCGGAAGGGCTATTGGCGGATCAATACACTGCGGCGGCTTTGCTGAGCGGCTCGCCTCCAAACTCTAACTGGGCTCCTGTCCGAAATTTGGCGCTTCGCGAAATTCGACCCCTCAACTGGAGTAACTCATGCTCATGAAGAAAATTCCGCTGGCCATTGTCTCGGCTGGCATCCTGGCTCTCTCCGCAGCCGTTCCGGCAACTGCCCAGGAAATCCGCATCGGCGGCGTGTTCAGCTATACCGGCGGGCTCGGCGCTCTGGGACCGCGCATTCGCGATGGCGCGCGACTGGCAGTCGATGAGGTCAATCGCGCTGGCGGCGTCCTCAAAGGGCAGCGCCTGGCTCTGGTCGATGCCGACGACCAGACCAACCCCCAGGTCGCGGTCGATGTGGCCACCCGCCTGGTTCAGGTGGAAAAAGTCTCGGCCCTGATCGGGGCCATGGCTTCGGGCTCCACCATTCCGGTGGCCAATAGCGTCACCATCCCCAACAACACGGTGCAGATCTCCCCGTCCTCCACCGCGCCGGCGATCTCGGCGCTCAAGGACAACGATTTTGTGTTCCGTACCGCAGTACCCGATGGGCTGCAAGGTCTGGTCATCGCTCGCGAGGCACGCGCACGCTCGCTCGACCGTATTGCCATCATGGCCATCAACAGCGCCTACGGTAATGGCCTGATGAATGCCATCCGCGAGAACTTCACCCGGCTCGGCGGTACGGTGACCAGCGCCACCAACTTCGAGGGTGATCGCCCGGCCTATCGCGCTGAATTGGCCGCCGCAGCAGGCTCGGGCAACCCCCAGGCTCTGGTGGTGGTGGGTTATCCGGCCAACGGCGGCAACACCATCATTCGGCAGGCTCTGGAAAACGGCTTCTTCAAGAGCTTTATCCTGCCCGATGGCATGCGCGACCCGTCCGTTGTACGCGAGATCGGCGCCAAGAATCTGGCAGCCTCGTGGGGCACCGCGCCAGCCTCGACCGCAGAGGCCGCCCTGCAGGAACGCTTCCGCACCGCCTACCGCGCCTTCTCCAAGGAAGATCCGACCCAGGCCTTTGTGGCCGAGTCGTATGACGCCGCGATGATCATCGCCCTGGCCATCCACCAGGCCGGTTCGGCTGACCGTACGGCCATCCGTGACGCGCTGCGCCGCGTCACCAACGGCCCTGGCGAACGGGTGGGTCCCGGCGAGTTTGCCCGTGCCAAGGAACTGATTTCCAAGGGGGTGAAGATCAACTATGAAGGCGCCTCCGGCCCGGTTGAGTTTGACGCCAATGGCGATGTGCAGGGCCGTATCGGCGTCTGGGTGGTTCGCGACTCTGGCGAAATCGTGACCGAGAAAACGGCTGGCGCTGACCGTTAAGCCCCAGGTATCTGCCCTGAACAGCCGCCCTCGGGCGGCTGTTTTTTTGCATGCTACAGCGCGGAGTGCGGTCGCAGGTGGTTCGCTCCCAGGGGCCAGCTGCGGCACCTACCGGCGTTGTGCTGCGCCTGCCAACCGGCTCAAGAGGCGGTCAAGCCGAGTCAGCGGCGGATCGACGGCCCTAGCCCAGCCTTCGGCCTGTCGGCGCCAGCGCAAGGGATCTACGCTCAGGAACCGTCAATTCTCTTGGGCGGCTTCTCGCCGATCAGCCCCTGCGGCCGATAGATGAGGATGAGCTGCAGCGCCAGACCGATCAAGAAGATACGCAAGAAGGAGGTGCGGGCCTCCAGGGCATCGGGCATGAAGCGGGTCAGGAAGTCGGTGAGCGACCACAGGAACCAAACCCCGAAGGCGCCCACCAGCGCCCCTCGGTTGTTGCCGCTGCCGCCGGCCACCAGCATGACCCAAACCAGAAAAGTCACCATCAAAGGTTCGGCCGTCTCAGGCGCCACAAAGCGCAGCAACTGGGCCATCATGGCCCCTCCGAGACCCATCACCATGGCCCCGAAGACGAAACTGGCCAGCCGGAACTGTTCCACATGCTTGCCTGCCGCCGCGGCAGCGCTCTCGTTGTCACGAATGGCGCGCTGCACCCGACCCCAGGGAGAGCGGTGGGCGCGCTCGCACAACCCATAAGTGATCGCCACCAGGATCAAGACCACCCCCAGAAAGGCCACCTCCGACCAGGGCGAAGGCAGTGAGCCGAAGAGCTTGGGCACATTGGTCATGCCCTGGCTGCCGTTGGTCAGCCACTGTTCGTTACGAGCCACCATGCGCAGGATCTCACCGATTCCGATGGTGGCAATGGCCAGATAGTCGCTGCGCAGGCGCAGCGTGGTCAGGCCGATCAACCAGGCCACGACACCTGCTGCTACCGCGGCAGCGGCCATGCCCAGCAACACCGGCAGTTCGAAGCCTCCCAGATGCGTGGGCGAGGCCGGTGTGGTGAGGATAGCGCTGGTGTAGGCACCCACCGTCACAAAACCAGCAATGCCGACATTCATCAGGCCGGTGTAGCCCCAATGGAGATTCAGGCCCAAAGTCAGCAGGGCGTAGATGCCACCCATGGTGAGGATGGCCACCAGATACATGGCATAGCCGGCTAAAGCGTCCATCACAGCACCTGTCCACGAAA
>CAZATV010000043.1:0-22254 GCA_964488145.1 uncultured Polaromonas sp. | reverse complement strand
CTGAAGGTGACGGTGAAGGTCACGGCGTCTTTGGTGATGGCCGCTGTCGTGGCTTGGGTGACGGCGCTGACCACCGGCGGGGATTTATCCAGTACAAAACTGGTGGTGGTTTCTTCCCCGGTGTTGCCCGCTGCGTCAACAGCAACCGCCGTGATGCTGATGGGGCCATCGCTCAGCTTGTCAAGATCCTCTTCAGTCAAGTTCACTGATTGATTGCGGCCATTACCGGCGATGGATTTGCCAATGCGTACGTTACCCTGGACGAAAGATAGCGATACGAGTGCGCCCGTATCCGCCCTTATCTCTAAGGCCGACATTGCCTCGTCCGGGGTGGCCCCATCGCCTACCGCAGTATCCAGGAACAATTCCGGCGCGGAGGGTGGGTCATTGTCGATCGTGCCGACATTGACCGCCTCGGCCAGACCGGCAGCCCCAGAGATAACTCCCTCCACTAAATCCACGATATCGTTCTTGATCGCTCCGGTGAGGATCACTTGTGCCACCACCTGCGCTTTCACTGCAGCGGCCAGTACTTCGGAGGCCAAGCCGCCTCCGTTGGCTGCCGCGTCGATCAGGTCATTGACCGCCGCGATGGCCGATGCCACTGCTGTTACTTCATTGGGTTCCGCGCCGGCGCTGGTCAAGACCTGTCCCAAAACCCCGGCGTCGAGCAGGTCAACCGCCTGCCCGATGTTGGCATTGATCTGCCCGGCCAGGGCGTCAATCAGATCCGAGGCTGCCGAGGCTTGGTCACCGCCGTCTGCCACCAGTGCCGAGCCCGCCACGATGATGTTGGCAATTTGTATGGCCTTCAAGTGGTTGGCGAGACCCGCGGGAGTCCCTCGCTCTGCGAAGGTGTCGTAGGCGGTAATGTCACTGACCCCGGTCAAGCCTAGCGCGGTGATCACAGCGGCCTTGGCATTGGCCAGAGGCGTACCGTCCTCCATCAGCGCCGCCACCAGCGTGGTCAACGGGTTGATGACCGTGCTGCCCACAGGCGCAGCCAACAGGCCTGCAAAGACCTTGTTGGTTTCGGTGTCCCTTCCGCCTTTGGCAATCAGGCCGTAGTTGGCCTGGTCTGCACTGAGTGTCAGATTGGCAAAGCCCCGTTCGTCGGTCTCACCGACCTCGACATCCTCGGGGTCAAGGTCGCCGTCATTGTTTTTGTCAATATAAATCTTTGCGCGATCGATAGGTCCATCGACCACGCGTGTGGTGCGAGAAATGGTCGAAGACGACGAGGTGGCGCTTGTCGGAGAGCCGCCAGATGCGGCCGCTACCGCGACGGCCGCCCCCACCGCAACCACTGTGGCTGCCGCGCCTCCAACAGCTGCGCCCGCGGTCGCAGCACCAGCGGCAGTCGAACCCGTGGCAGCGGCACCCGCTGTGGCTCCAGCGGTACCGGTCGTTGCAGCGCCTGCCTCGGCCGCCTGGGCCAATATTGACGTGAAGGGCGAGGAAAAAATGTTTTCAAAAGTACCAGCCGCCGCTCCCGCATCTGTCGATGTTCTCAGACCATCGAATACCGACGCATCCTCGCCTGCGTTGCGAGCGAGACCGGAGGGGGTGCTGTCGGCTTGACGCTCTTCCAGCTGCGAAAGCTCGGCCGCCGTTGCGTGTTCGGCTGACTCTTCTTTTGCACCCGGTTGCAGCGAGGGATCGGGGTCGCCCGCTCTACGCGCGCGTCGCCGAACCTTTTGCGAGTTCTGACGGGATGCCGTCTCCTCGCCTGTTGTCATGGCCGGTTTGTCGGCGATACGCTCGCCAATGATGGGCTCGATGGTTTTGGCAGAGGGCAAAGACCGTGACATAAAAGATTTCCCTTGGGGTTCTGTTCGTCTGCCGAGTTATAGAAAGTGCCTATTCAGACATCAGTCTGTAAAAAGAGGTGAGTTCGCATCCCGAATCGCTCGGGAGCCCCAGTACAAGAGCCCTGTAAGGGTTTGTATCCTTTCCGCAAGCCGGGGAGAAGACTTTTTATAAGGACGACACTTTTAAGTCAGGGCCGATAACCTGGGTCTAGCTATTTATGACTATTGGCTGAGACTCGTCTTCGATATATAGGCTATTTAGTATGGTTTATTTGTAGGCGGGCCTGTCTCATCCGAACGACGGATCCGATCTCAAGCCATGGTGGGCATCCCATGCCGAAGGCGCGCTTTCTCGCAGCCGTGGCTGCCGGGTTCCAGTTCCCGGCAGGGATTGGGACGCCACTCGTAGATTCCGCAGGTCACCGATCGGCCGACCTGGCCGATCAGCGCAGCGCAGCGCACGGGGACATGGTCGGTGCCGCGCATGCGGCAGGTGCTGCCCTTGACTTCCACGGCCAAGCCATCGGGGACCGCGCCACCGGCAGACTGCAGTTCGAAGACGGAGAAGTCGACTCGAAAGCTGGCGCAGCAGGCGCCGCACGCAGTGCAGCTGTCATTCATTCATGCGAGCCGCCCAAGCAGAAGGAACTCCATGAGTGCCTTTTGCACATGCAAGCGGTTCTCCGCCTCGTCCCAGACGACGGATTGGGGGCCGTCAATGACATCGGCTGCCACCTCTTCGCCTCGGTGTGCCGGCAGGCAATGCATGAAGAGCGCATCGGGCTTGGCCACGGCCATCATCTCTGGGGTGACACACCAGTCGGCAAAGGCTTTCTTGCGCGCTTCGTTTTCAGCCTCATAGCCCATGCTGGTCCAGACATCGGTGGTGACCAAATCAGCGCCCTGGCAGGCTTGCATCGGATCGCTGAAAACCCTGTAGCTCTCGCCCGATCGGATGCCGGCCACTGCCTGGTCGACTTCGTATCCGCTGGGCGTACTCAGATGCACGGTAAAGCCCAGCAATTCAGCGGCTTGCAGCCAGGTGTTGGCCATGTTGTTGCCATCTCCGACCCACGCCACTACCTTGCCGGCCATCGAGCCGCGGTGTTCGATAAAAGTGAAGATGTCGGCCAGGATCTGGCACGGGTGAAACTCATTGGTCAGCCCGTTGATCACCGGCACGCGTGAGTGGGCTGCAAAGCGCTCGATCTTGGTCTGCTCGTAGGTGCGGATCATCACCAGATCGACCATACGGCTGATGACCTTGGCGCTGTCCTCAATCGGTTCGGCCCGGCCGAGCTGGCTGTCGCCGGTGGTCAGGTGAACCACGGAGCCCCCGAGTTGGTACATGCCGGCCTCGAAGCTCACCCGCGTGCGGGTGGAGGCCTTCTCGAAGATCATGGCCAGGGTGCGGTCGCTGAGTGGCTGATGTTTCTCGTAGGCCTTGAATTTGCGCTTGATCAGGGCCGAACGCTGAAACAGGTAGTCATACTCCTGCGCGCTCAAATCGCTGAACTGCAGATAGTGGCGAAGCGCTGGCAGGACAGGACTCATGCCGCACCCTTTTCCGCCAGGATGGCGCGTACCAGCGGCGCCAGGATGGCGACGGTTTCGTCGGCCTCGGCCAGACTGAAGACCAAGGGCGGAACCAGCCGGATCACGGTGTCAGCGGTTACGCTGATCAGCAGCCCTGCTTCTGCGGCGCGGCCCATCAGCTCGCTGCAGGGTACGGTCAGCTCCACTCCGATCATCAGTCCCTTGCCCCGGATATCCTTAATGCCCCTGTGCGAGCCCAGTTCCCGCTGCAGCGCTCCCCGGAGATGTTCTCCCACCTTGGCGGCTCTCTCCAGCAGCCCTTCCTCTTCCATGATGCGGATGGTCTCCACGCCGGCACGCATGGCCAGGGGATTGCCGCCAAAAGTGGTGCCGTGGTTGCCGACGGCAAAGATCTGTGCCGCCTTGGGGCCGGCCACGACCGCACCCACCGGCACGCCCGAACCGAGACCCTTGGCCAGGGGCATGACATCAGGAACGATGCCCGCCCACTGATGAGCAAACCATTTGCCGGTGCGGCCCATGCCGCACTGCACCTCGTCGATCATGAGCAGCCAGTCGCGCTGGTCACACAGCTGGCGCACCTGTTTGAGATAGCTGGCCTCCATTGGATGGACGCCGCCTTCGCCCTGGATGGCCTCGAAGAAAACCGCCACCACATTGGGGTTTCCTGCAGTGGCTTTTTCAAGGGCAGCCATGTCGTTGATGGGCACCCGGATGAAACCCTCGAGCAGCGGCTCGAAGCCCGCTTGTACCTTGGGGTTGCCGGTGGCGCTGAGCGTGGCAATGCTGCGGCCGTGAAAGGCCTTCTCGTAGACCACGATCTCGGGACGATCGATACCCTTGTTGTGGCCGAATTTGCGCGCCAGCTTGAGCGCCGCCTCGTTGGCCTCCAGACCGGTGGAGCAGAAAAACACATTGCTCAGGCCCGAGAGTTCGACCAGCTTGGCGGCCAGTTGCTCTTGCAGGGGCACATGGTAGTAGTTGGAGGTGTGGATCAATTTGCCCACCTGATCGCACAGAGCGCTGACCAGTCGAGGGTGAGCATGCCCCAGCGTGTTGACTGCAATACCCCCCAGCGCATCCAGGTAGCACTTGCCGTTGACGTCCCAGACGCGGCTGCCTTGACCATGCGACAAGGCAATCGGCAGGCGCCCGTAGGTCGTCATGACATGGGGCGAGGAGGGCGTTGGGGCAGAGGGGGCGCTCATGGGAAGGGCTCTGGATGAAAAAAGCCGGCAATCGCTGCGGATCTGCGGTCACCGGCCGGGTTGTGGATCAAAAACGAGAAGAAATGATACCTGCCTCGCGCGAGGGGGGTGTGCTGGCTCGGCAGTGGCTCAGCGGGAAGACTTAGGTCTTATATAAGATATGATTCCGGGGCTTGCGGGATCGCTGCACGTTAAGGCGCTCACCGACCATTCGATCGAGCTTTTTGTCAAATTTCCAGTGAGCTTTCAGCAGGGCGAACGTCATTCGGGGCTTCTCATCATCCAGGGCCTGACCTCCGATGGACGGATTTTCCGACCCAGCGATTGGGCCGACCGATTGGCCGGCGTGATGAGCCCTTTCAGGCCGGGGGGCGCCCAGACCGACAGCCACCTCAGTTACTCACCCTGGTGCGTACCTACGTCTGTAGAGGGCATCAAAAGCATTGTGGTTCATCCCGATCTCAGGCAGGCCGAACCTATGGCCTGGGACTTCGTGTTCAATTTTGCTCGCGACAATGACCTCAAGGTCTTTTGTGCTGAACAGGACAAGTCGACTCGCCCATGAAAAAACCGCCCGAAGGCGGTTGCTCTTCTTTGCTGCAGCGCACCGCTTGAAAACGGCGGACGGTCGCTGGCCGTCCGGGCGAGGTCTTGCGACCTTCAGGCGGCCAGGGCGAGTGCCTTGACCTTGGCCGACAGGCGACTCTTGTCGCGCGCAGCCTTGTTTTTGTGGAAGATGCCCTTGTCGGCGACGCTGTCGACGATGCTCTGGGCCTTGGCGAAGAGCTCGGCAGCCTTGGTCTTGTCGCCCGAGGCGACGGCTTTCTCGACATTCTTCACCGCCGTGCGGTATTTGGAGCGCAGCGAGGTGTTCGCCGCGTTGATTTTGACGTCCTGACGGACGCGTTTGCGGCCCGACGCCAGGCGCGGGTTCTTCTTTTTGGGTTTGCCACCAGTGGCCATTTAAATTCCTTTAAGTGTTTAAGGATGTTGCAGCAAAGCCCTCCATTATAGGGGGTCAAAGGGCTGCTGCCGTCTAGGCCGGGAGAGCCGCCCGCAGCGCGGTTCGGGTGTGTGGGAGCGCTACCCTCGGCGCGATGGCCTCGCGGCCTGAGCCGTCGCAGCCACTGGTCATTACACTCGGTTCGTGTCGCTGTTCCGTTCCGCCTCTGTCGTCTCACTGCTGACCCTGGCCTCGCGGGTGACGGGTTTGGCCCGTGAGCTGCTGATGGCCGCCACCTTCGGGGCCAGCGCGATGACCGACGCCTTCAATGTCGCGTTTCGCATCCCGAACCTCCTGCGCCGGCTTTTTGCCGAAGGCGCCTTCAGCCAGGCTTTTGTGCCGGTGCTGGCGGCCACCCGCGAGCGTGAGGGCGAAGCCGCGACGCGTCAGCTGATTGACCGGGTGGCGGCATTGCTGGCGCTGGCGCTGGTGCTGGCCTGCATCGTGGGGGTCGCTGCGGCCCCCGTCCTGGTCTGGCTGATGGCCAGCGGCTTGCAACAGTCGCCGGAAAGCTTTGAGGCTGCGGTCGACATGACCCGGTGGATGTTTCCCTACATCGGCTTCATGTCCCTGGTAGCCCTGTCGGCCGGCATCCTCAATACCTGGCGCCGGTTTGCGGTGCCCGCGGCCACGCCGGTGCTCTTGAACCTGGCCATGATCGTGGCGGCCTGGTGGGCGGCCCCGGTTTTTCAGGCCCGGGGCATCGAGCCAATCTACGCAATGGCCGCGGGGGTGATGGTCGGGGGCCTGCTGCAACTGGCAGTTCAGGTGCCGGCGTTGATGCGGCTGGGCCTGCTGCCGCATCTGGATTGGCGACCCTCCGCGCTGGTCACGGCTTGGCGTGATTCGGGTACTCGGCGTATCCTGGCGCTGATGGCGCCGGCCTTGCTGGGCGTCAGCGTGGCCCAGATCTCACTTCTGATCAACACCCAGATTGCCTCGCATCTGGGCCCCGGTAGCGTGAGCTGGCTGACCTATGCCGATCGGTTGATGGAATTTCCGACCGCCCTGATTGGGGTGGCTCTGGGCGTGGTGTTGATGCCGCAACTGGCTGCTGCCCGTGCGGCAGGGGACTCGGCCCGGTATTCGGCCATGCTCGATTGGGCTTTGCGATGCGTCGTGGCGCTGGGCCTGCCCTGTGCTGCCGCCCTGCTGCTGTTTGCCGAGCCGTTGGTGGCCACGCTCTATCACTACGGTGCTTTCAGTGCGCGCGATGTGCAGATGACCACTGCGGCCTTGATGGGCTACGGTGTGGGCTTGCTCGGGCTGGTGGCGGTTAAGGTGTTGGCCCCTGGTTTCTATGCGGCCCAGGACGTGCGTACGCCGGTCAAGATTGCCGTGGTCGTTCTGTTGATCACTCAGGCGCTCAACATTGTGCTGGTGCCCTACCTGGCCCATGCGGGACTGGCTCTGGCCATCGGCTTGGGTGCCTTGGTCAATGCGCTTTGGCTTCTCCTGGGACTGATCCGCCGTGGCAGCTATCAGCCCCAGCAGGGCTGGCTGCGTCTGGGCTTGCAAGTCGGTATCGCCACGGCCCTCATGGCCGGCGCCCTGGCGGGTACAGCCCATGCCTTTGACTGGGTCAATCTGCGGGCGCAGCCGGGCTGGCGCGCCGGTCTGCTGGCCGCTGCGGTGGCGGGGGGCGGACTGTTGTATCTGGGCACCCTGCGTGTGCTGGGGTTTCCCCTCAGGAGCCTGATCGGTCGCTGAGGTGCCTGGTTTTGTGTGGAGCCGGCTCCAAATGTGCGACAGTGCGCGTCATGAGTCTGAAATTCGAGGTTCCAACCCCGCTGGCCTATTTTTCCAGCCTGGTTGAAAGCGACGATCACTTCCCGCTGCTGGAGGCGGCTGTTTGCGTGGCGCAGGATGAGTACCCCGATCTGGATGTGCAGCGGGTGCTGGGCGATGTTGACCAACTGCTGGCCCGAATCAAACGGCGTCTAGCCTCTGACGCGCCGGCCCTGCAGCGGCTTCGCGCGCTCAACCAATTCTTTTTTCGTGAGTTGAATTTTGGCGGCAACGTCAACGACTACTACGATCCGGACAACAGCTACCTCAATGCGGTGCTGCGCACTCGGCGCGGCATACCGATCACCCTGGCAGTGATCTGGCTGGAGTTGGCCAGTGGCCTGGGTTTACAGGCCCGTGGCGTGGCTTTTCCCGGGCATTTCATGGTCAAGGTCAGTCTGCCCAAGGGCCAGGTGATCATCGATCCGTTCACGGGCCAGTCTCTCAGCCGGGAGGAACTTTCCGAGCGGCTGGAGCCCTACCGCCAGCGCAGTGGTCTGGTCGATGATTTTGAGATTCCGATGGGCCTGTATTTGCAGGCCGCCTCCCCCCGCGAGATTCTGGCGCGCATGCTGCGCAACCTCAAGGAAATCTACAAGAGCCAGGACGACCATGCCCGCCTCATTGCGGTGCTCGATCGCTTGCTGATCGTGCAGCCCCAGGCCTGGGTCGAATACCGTGACCGGGGCCTAGCCTGGGCCGAACAAGGCCACAACGATCGCGCGGTCAGCGATCTTCAGACTTACCTCGACCACGCCGAGGAGGCGCTCGATCGGGAGGAGATCGACCAGCGGATAGCCCGCCTGCGGCAAGGCTAAGCCACGACCACAGCCGCCCGGCTTGCGCGTTCAGTGATTTCGCCGATGGTGTGCACCTGTTCGCCGCTGGCCCTCAAGCTGGCTTCCACGGCCGAGGCTTGAGCCGGATCGACCACCACCACCATACCGATGCCGTTGTTAAAGGTCCGGTTCATCTCAAGGTCGTCAATGCCGGCCGTACTTTGCAGCCAGTCGAACAGTTCGCTGCGGGGCCAACTGCCCTTTCTCAGGTGAGCTGACAGACCCTCGGGCAGCACCCGGGGAATGTTCTCCAGCAGCCCACCGCCGGTAATGTGGGCCAGGGCTTTGATGGCGCGGCCTGAGGCGGTCCGCGGGTGGGCTTGGAGGGCTGCCAGCAGGCTCTTCACATACAGCCGGGTGGGCTCCATGATGGTTTCGCGGCAGGGCCTACCGTCCAGCAATGCCGGCGCAGCGGCCCGCTCCATGCACTTGCGCACCAGCGAAAACCCGTTGGAATGGACCCCGCTGGAGGCCAGCCCCAGCACCACATCGCCCGCTTTCACGTCCTGCCCGGTGAGGATTTCGCTTTTTTCGACAGCGCCCACACAAAAGCCCGCCAGGTCGTACTCGCCGTCGGGATACATGCCCGGCATTTCGGCGGTTTCGCCGCCGATGAGCGCGCAGCCTGAAAGCTCGCAGCCACGTGCGATGCCACCGACCACCCGGGCTGCAGTGTCGACATCGAGTTTGCCGCAAGCAAAGTAGTCCAGAAAGAACAGGGGCTCGGCTCCCTGCACCAGCACATCGTTGACGCTCATGGCCACCAGATCGATGCCCACCCCGTCGTGCATGTTCCATTCAAAGGCCAGTTTGAGCTTGGTGCCCACGCCGTCAGTCCCGCTGACCAGCACCGGCTCCCGATAGCGTTTGGGCACCTCGAACAGCGCGCCAAAGCCACCGATGCCCGCCAGCACCCCCTCGCGAAGCGTCTTTTTGGCCAGAGGTTTGATGCGCTCGACCAGGGCATCGCCCGCATCGATGTCAACGCCGGCGTCTTTGTAAGAAAGGGGGATGGTGCTCATGAGGGAATTCCGGTGAGGCGGCTCGTGGCTGCAGCAGCCCGGGGCTCGAAGCTGGAAAGCGGCCGAGCCGATAAAATGTCGGATTCCATTTTAAGGGCCCCCCTTTGGTTATCCCGTCGCAGTGCCCCCGAGGCCGCCGGTGACTGACTTCCAGCAGGCATGAAGCAGATTGCCCTGGACATCGGCCTGCCCAGCGAGCCCATGTTCTCCAACTATCTGGCTGGTCCCAACCAGCCGGCCCTGAGCCACCTGCAGCTGTGGGCGGGCGGTCAGCTGCGCTCGCCTGTCCCCACTTATTTGTGGGGTGCCGCCGGCAGCGGAAAGACTCATTTGTTGCGTGCGGCCGCCCATGCCTTGCGCGATCAGGGGGCGGTGATCGGCTGGTTTGACGCCTCCTGCGCCGAGCCCCCCGACTTTCAGGAGGCCTGGGCGGCGGTGTTCCTCGATGACTGCCACCTCTACACCGCGGTTCAGCAGCAGGCCGCCTTTGTGTGGTTTGTACGCGCGCTCAATGCCGCGGATGGCCGGCCGCGCGGCGTGCTGGCCGCCGGCTTGATGCCGCCAGCCGACCTGCGCCTGCGCGAGGACTTGCGCACCCGTTTGGGATGGGGGCACGTGTTTGCCTTGCAGCCATTGGGGGATGAGCAGCGTCGTGAGGTGCTGCGGCGTCAGGCCGACGGCCGGGGCCTGGTGCTCAGCGAGGAGGTGATGAATTTCATTCTCAACCGTTTTGCGCGAGACCTCACCCATCTGGTGCAACTGCTCGACAGGCTCGACGCCTATTCGCTGCAAACCCAGCGGCCGATCACCATTGCGCTGGTTAAGTCGATGCTGGAGTCCGCATGAGCAAGATGCGTCTGGCCTTGTTCGATCTCGATCACACCCTGCTACCGCTCGATTCGGACTATGAGTGGGGCGAGTTCACCCTTCGCTTGGGTTGGTGCGAGAGCAGCGAATTCAAGCGGCGAAACGCGCAGTATTACGAGCAATACCGCGCCGGCGTGCTGGACATTCACGATTACGTGCGGTTTGCGACCGAAGCCATTCGCCGGCAAGGTGAGCAGGCTTCGGTCCGTGCCCACGCGCAATTCATGGATGAAGTCATCCGTCCGGCCCTGCGGCCCCAGGCGCTCGATTTGGTCGAGCGCCACAGACAGGCCGGAGACCACCTGTTGATCGTAACCGCCACCAACGATTTCGTAACGCGGCCCATTGCCGAGCTGTTTGGCGTGCACGGGCTGATTGCCGTCGAGCTCGAGCGCGATCCCAAAGGCTGGCTCACCGGTGCCATTGTGGGCACCCCTTCAGCGCGTGAAGGCAAGGTGCAGCGCATGAATGAATGGTTGCTCGCCCGCGGGCTGGACTGGCCGGATGTCCAGGCCACTTTCTATACCGACTCGCTCAATGATCTGGCGCTGATGGAGCGGGTGAGCCATCCGGTGGCCACCAACCCCGACGAGCGACTGCGATCGCTGGCGGGCCAGCGAGGCTGGCCGATACTCGACCTGTTTTCATGATCAAGACCCTTATCAACAAACTGTTGGGCCGACCCGGCTCCGGTGACAGCCGCTCTGCCCGATCAGCCGATGGCCGGCGCCAGGAGTTGGGGCCGCAGGAGCACCGCATTGACCCCACGTTGGTGGATCGGCGCGCGGTGGATGTCGTTCATACCCTCAAGGCGGCTGGCTATGAGGCCTACATCGTCGGCGGCGCAGTGCGCGACTTGCTGCTGGGTCTGCGGCCCAAGGACTTTGACGTAGCCACCAATGCCACACCCGAGCAGGTCAAGGGGCTGTTTCGTCGGGCCTTCATCATCGGGCGGCGCTTTCGCATCGTCCATGTGGTGCATGGTCGCGGCCGCGATCATGAAGTGATCGAGGTCTCGACCTTTCGTGCAAACCTCGACAGCAGCCAAGCGCAGCAGGTTGAGGGCAATGAGCGCACCGGCAAGAGCGAGCTCGCCGGTATGAAGCATGCCGTGGATGCCTCAGGACGGGTGCTGCGTGACAACGTCTGGGGCGACATGGAACAGGACGCCGCAAGACGCGATTTCAGCGTCAATGCCATGTACTACGACCCTGAGTCCCAGATCGTCGTCGACTATCACCAGGGGCTGCGCGATGCCGGCAAGCGGGTGCTGCGAATGATCGGCGACCCGGCGGCGCGCTACCGCGAGGATCCGGTACGCATCATCCGGGCGGTTCGCTTTGCGGCCAAGCTCGGTGCTCTGGGCTTCAAGCTCGAGAAGAAGACGGCCAGCCCGCTGCGCGAGATGAAGGCCCTGCTGGCCGATGTGCCGCAGTCGCGTCTGTTTGATGAGATGCTCAAGCTGCTGCAGACCGGCCATTCGGTAGCCAGCATCGAGCAACTCAAGGCCCTGGGACTCGATCGAGGCATTTATCCCCTGCTCGATGTCATCGTCGCTGGTGCCGACGAGCCGTTCTTGCGCATGGCCCTGCAAGACACCGACCGTCGCGTCCAGGAGGATAAGCCGGTGGCCCCCAGTTTCCTGCTGGCCAGCGTGCTCTGGGGTGATGTCAAGACGGGATGGGATCGGCAGCGCGCTGCCGGTCTGCACCCCATGCCGGCCCTCCATGCGGCCATCGATACAGCTTTTGAGGCCCGCATAGGCGATGTCTCTGGCCGTGGCAAGCTCGGTGTAGACATGCGCGAAATCTGGACCTTGCAGCCGCGCTTTGAGCGACGGGTAGGCAATGGCCCTTTCACCATGGTCGAGCAGCCGCGGTTCAGGGCTGCGCTGGACTTCCTGCGCCTGCGATCTCGCGTGGGTGAGGTGCCTGAGGATTTACCCGACTGGTGGGAGCGTTTCTGGCAGGCGGACGAAACCGAGCGTGGCCAGATGATTGGCGAACTGCGACAGCAGTCGCCGGCGCGCTCCAGCCGTGTGCGCGGCCGGGGCAGATCGGCCGATGCAGAGGAAGCGCCGCCGCCGGCCGAACAGCCGGACGATGCTCAGGCCCCGCGCAAGCGCAGGCGCCGTCGTCGCGGGCGTGGCGGTGGGGGCGCCCAGGAGGGCTCCGCGCATGGGTCGGACAACGACTGAGTCTTCTCCCACGCGGGACCTCGCGCGATCCTGGGTATCGGCCTTCGTGGGCTTGGGGGCCAACCTCGGCCATGCGCGGGCGCAACTGCAATGGGCGGCTCAGCGCATCGGCCAGCTGCCTCAGGTGCGGGTGGTGGCTCGCTCTTGTGTTTACCGCAGTGCCCCGGTCGATTGTGCGCCCGGTGACCCTGACTTTTTCAACGCTGTGCTGGCCCTGCAGACCCAGTTGTCCGCCCCGGAACTCTTGCAGGCCTTGCAGGACATAGAGCAGCAAGCCGGGCGCCAGCGGCCCTATCGCAACGCGCCCCGTTCGCTGGATTTGGACCTCTTGCTGTACGGGCAGGGCTGGATCGATTCGCCGCGCTTGTGTGTGCCACACCCGCGCATGTGGCAGCGCGCCTTTGTGTTGCGGCCCCTGGCTGAGATCGCTCCGGAAACGGTGTCGCTGCAGGCGCTGGCCGCGGTGAGTCACCAGCCGCTTGAGCGTTGTTCAGACGGGCTCTGAGACCGGTTGCAGCGGCTAGGATCGCGCGGACCTAAGGGGCCAGCCGTTCCCGGACCCAGGCTGGGCCGTCCAGCCTGTAGCGCAAGCGGTCGTGCAAGCGACTCTTGCGACCCTGCCAAAACTCCCAGCGATCGGGCAGCAGCCGATAGCCGCCCCAGTGGGGTGGGCGCGGGGGCTGGAGCAGAAACTGTGCGCCATATTTGGCGGCGTTGGCCACCAGCACCGAACGCGCGGGAATCACCTGGCTTTGCGGGCTGGCCCAGGCGCCGATGCGCGAATCGAGAGGCCGGCTGGCGTAGTAGGCATCGCTCTGCTCGGCTGAGACCTTCTCGACCCGTCCTTCGATGCGCACCACCCGTTCAAGTTCGACCCAGTGAAACTGCAGGGCGGCATAGGGGTTACCAGCCAGCTCCTGGCCTTTGCGGCTTTCGTAGTTGGTGTACCAGACGATGCCGCGTTCATCCAGGCCTTTGATCAGTACCACCCGGGTCGAGGGCCGCAAGTTGGCGTCAACCGTGGCCAAAGTCATCGCATTGGGCTCGGGCAACTCGGCGGCGATAGCCTCTTGCAGCCATTGACCAAACTGGGCCAGCGGATCCGGGTTGGAGGCGCTTTCGTCAAGTTCAGCGCGTTCGTAGCTTTTGCGCAGATCGGCGATAGAGGGCAATTCAGCAGGCATAGACGGAGTATACGAACGGCCCCTTGTCAGGCGCTTCAGACCGGCTCAGGCGTGCCTGAGCATGCGGTGCAGCAACTCGTCGTGGATGCCCGCCTGTCGCAGGCTTTCGTAAGTTTTGCGCGCGTAGTCCAGGGTGCTGCCGTAGCGGCCGCTGGCGTGCCTGAAGATGCGGCGCAATTCGTGCGCTGGCAACTGTCCGGTGTAGTTGGGGCTGCGCCGCGAGAGGGTGAAGGCCAGAGCCCTGACCGGGCCCTGGTCGGTCAGGCAGGGCAGCCAGCGGGGATCGTAGACGCCGGTGGGCATTTCACGCTGCCACAGGCGCTCCAGAGCCTCATCGGCCTCGTCGCGACCGATGCGATAGGCCACGCCCCGGCAACTGCCGCCGTGTAACAACGCAAACACCAGACCGGGCCGTTCGGGTGTGCCGCGGTTGACTCGACTCCACATTTTCAGGGCCCGGTGATAGCCGTGAACACGCGCCCAGCGCTGCTCGGCATAGTCGAACTCGGGGCGCCAGATCAGCGAGGCATAGCCGAAGACCCACAGGTCTCGTCGGCCGCCCCATTCCTGCCGGATGGTTTGCAGCATGGCCTGCACATCGCGCAGGGGTGGAGGGTATGGAGGCGAGGGCAGGGCGCCCGATACGGAGTCAGAATCTGAGGGCCGTCGCATCGGCTTTCAGGGTCGTTCAATGAGCTCGATTTTGTAGCCGTCCGGGTCGGTGACAAAGGCGATCACCGTGGTGCCGCCCTTGACGGGCCCGGGTTCCCGCGTGACCTGCCCGCCGGCGGCCCGAATCTTCTCGCAGGCGCCGTAAACATCGGGCACGCCCAGCGCGATATGGCCAAAGGCGGTTCCCATTTCGTATTGCTCAACGCCCCAGTTGTAGGTCAACTCCAGCTCGGCGTGCTCGGGGTTTTTGCCAAAGCCCAGGAACGCCAGGCTGTATTTGTAGTCCGGGTTCTCTGAGGTCCGCAGCAGTTGCATGCCCAGAACCCGGGTGTAGAAGTCGATGGACCGCTGCAGGTGGCCTACCCGCAGCATGGTGTGGAGAATGCGCATGGTCTTATTGTGCCAGCCTGCTCCTTGCCCAGGCCGCTCGGGCCGGTCTGCACAGCCCGTCCGCCCTTGGTACAGTTGGCGTCTTCGCTGCGGCTGCAGCCAACCCGTCACCCTGTCATGAAACTCATCGATTCCATCGTGGGCCAGGCCCCCACCATTGCCGCCCTGCGGCGCGAAATCCATGCCCATCCGGAACTGTGCTTCCAGGAGGTGCACACGGCCGATCTGGTGGCTGCGCAACTCGAGCGTTGGGGCATTGAGATGCACCGTGGCATGGGCACCACCGGGGTGGTGGGCATCATCCGCGGGCGAGATGGCGGTGCCAATGGACGCGCCATCGGTTTGCGGGCCGACATGGACGCCTTGCCGATGCAGGAGGTCAACACCTTCGCCCACGCCAGCAAGCACCAGGGCAAGATGCATGCGTGCGGTCATGACGGTCACACGGCGATGCTGTTGGCGGCGGCGCAGCATCTGGCGGCACACCGCGATTTCGATGGAACGGTCTACGCCATTTTTCAGCCGGCTGAAGAAGGCGGTGGTGGCGCCCGCGAGATGATCAAGGATGGCCTGTTCGAGCGTTTTCCCATGCAGGCGGTTTTCGGTATGCACAATTGGCCGGGTATGGCGGTGGGCTCGTTTGCGGTCAGTACCGGGCCGGTGATGGCCTCGAGCAATGAATTTAAGATCACCATACGTGGCAAGGGCGGACATGCCGCGCTGCCGCACACCGGCATCGACCCGGTGCCAGTGGCTTGCCAGATGGTTCAGGCCTTCCAGACCATCGTCACGCGTAACAAGAAACCGGTGGACACGGCGGTGATTTCGGTCACTATGATCCACGCCGGCGAGGCCACGAACGTCATCCCCAATTTCTGCGAAATCCAGGGTACGGTCCGCACCTTCACCACGCCAGTGCTCGACCTTATCGAGCAGCGCATGCGCGAGATCGCCCAGCACACGGCCGCCGCGTTTGCAGCCCAGTGCGAGTTTGAGTTTGTACGCAATTACCCGCCCACGGTGAACACCAGCGCCGAGGCCGACTTTGCGCGCGCTGTCATGCGCGAGATCGTCGGGCCTGAACAGGTGCTGGCCCAGGAACCGACCATGGGCGCCGAAGATTTTGCCTATATGCTGCAGGCCAAACCCGGGGCGTATTGCTTCATCGGCAATGGCGATGGTGCCCACCGAGAAATGGGTCACGGCGGTGGTCCTTGCACCCTGCACAATCCCAGCTACGACTTCAACGATGACCTGATCCCGCTGGGCGCCACCTATTGGGTGGAACTGGCCCGGCGCTGGTTGGCCCGCTGAGTTCGCAGGGCGAGATCCAGGCGGTGGGGCAAGCGCCGCCCTCAGCGCGGTTGAGCCTCTGTGGGGCTTACCGCTTCAGATCCCGGGCGCAGCGAAATCCGATGTAGATCACCGCGGTAAGGGCGGGCTTGCCCTGGACATGCTGGTCTTGCATCGGGCCAGCGCCGTACCACCAGGAGCCGCCGCGGGTGCGCTGCTCGCTGCCCGGGCCGCTGTCGACCCACTCCCACAAATTACCGCCCATCTCATGCAGGCCGTTCACCCCTGCCGCCGTGCTACCGGCCAGCGCATGGCCGCGGCCGCGGGAGGTGACCGCGTGTGAGACCGGGTTGACGGGTCCGCAGTCGCCCAGGCAATTGGCCCCGCGCGGGCTGTCCCCGGTGGGGTATGGGTAAGTCCTGCCCCGCACAAAGCCAGCCGGTGGCTGGTGGCGTCGTTCGGTGTAGGCAGCTTCGCCCCACTCGGCATCGGTGGGCAGTCGCTTGCCTGCCCAGCGGCAGAAGGCTTGCGCCTCGGCGTGGGTCACATGGGCCACCGGCTCGGCATCCGTACCGGGCTTGCCGTAGGGCGAATGCCAGACCCAGCCGCGCCGCTGTTCCCAACCGGCCTCGAAGGTACTGCCGCCGCCGGCGCGTTCGGCCTGCGTTACGGTAGCGGTGGCTTGTACGAAACGCTTGAACTGACCGATGGTGACTTCGGTGCGGTCTATCTCGAAGTGGCTGATCGGCTGCATTTCGCTGGCTTGAGTCAGGGGTGCGGCCAGAGCCAGGGCGGCGATTACCCAATGTGGCAAGGGAGTACGAAGGGGCGTCATGATGGCGAGCTTTCAGGCGACCCCATTGTCTTGCGGCCTGAATATGCCGATGTTTCATCGGGCACTTTTCCGCTCATGGGGGGGTCTGGTTCATGATGAGGGCTTGTGCTTGACTCAGGGCGATGCGCAACAATCAGACCTTCTCGCTCAGTCCGGAACTGGCCATGACCCCATTTACCCAGATCGTTCTTTTCACTGACACCGACGGCCGCGCGCGTTTTGGCCAGCGGGTGATCGCGCTGACCGAAGGCAACCCCGCCTCACGACTGTCCGCTGTCATGCCTTCAGCCGGATACCAATTGCGTCACAGCCCGGTGGGTTTCCGCAGTCAGTTTCACTGTACTGAAAAACCGCAGTGGGTCTTCATTCTGGGCGGGCAGATGGAGATCGGCTTGCAGGGCGGCGAGAGCCGAATCTTCAAGCCCGGTGAGCACTTTTATTCGGCCGATGTGCTGCCGCCTGGAGCCACCTTCGATCCCACCGTACACGGCCACTGGAGTCGGCAGGTGGGCGATGAGCCCCTGGTGACGTTGTTCGTCAAGGACCCCTGAGCCGGCCCGCTCAGTCGACCTTGGCGCCTGAGGCCTTGACCACGCTTTCGTATTTGGCTAACTCCTGTTTCATGAAGGCGCCAAACTGTTCGGGCGTGTTGGCCACCGGCTCGGCCATCAATTGAGCAAAGCGGGTTCGCACCTCGGGCTGTTGCAGCGCGCCGGCAAAGGCCTGATGCAGTCTGGCCGTGACATCGCGCGGCAGATTGGCCGGGCCAACCAGTCCCCACCAGGTATCGACCTCAAAGCCTTTGAGGGTGTCGGCCACCGGCGGTACCTCTGGCATGACCGCGCTGCGCTGCGTGGTGGTGACGGCCAGGGCCTTGAGCTTGCCAGCGCGGATATTGCTGGAGGCTGTGGCCAGGTTGTCGAAGTTGAAATCGACCTGGCCGCTGAGCAGGGCCAGTTGCGCCGGGTTGCCGCCGTTGTAGGGAATGTGCACGATGAAAAGCCCAGCGGCTTTCTTGAACATCTCACCGGCCAGATGACCGGCGCTCCCGTTGCCACCGCTGCCGTAGTTCAGTCGTCCGGGGTTGGCGCGCGCGTAGGCGATCAGGTCGGCCAGGCTGTTGATCTTGAGCCGGTTGGCCGTTTCGGCGTTCATGACCAGCACATTGGGCACCCGCAGCATCTGGGTGATGGGCGTGAAGTCGGTGGCCGCGTTGTAGGGCATCTTGGTGTAGAGCCAGGGGTTGATGGCGTGCGTGGCCACCGCCGCAATGCCGATGGTCAAGCCGTCGGGTGCGGCCTTGGCAATCAGATCGGCGCCAATGTTGCCGCCGCCACCTGGACGGTTTTCGATGATGACGGTGCCCAGATTGCTTTGCACCCGTTCGGCCAGCAGGCGCGCCGTGACGTCTATCGGACCGCCCGGGGCATAGGGCACGATGAGGCGGATCGGGCGCGTTTGCGCCCAGGCCGGCAGGGCTGCAGCGGTCAGGGCGCCCGCCAGCAGTTGCCGGCGGCGGGGGAGGAAGCTTGAGGTCATGAGGGGTCTCCTGGGGTTTTATGCAAGGGTATTCAGGGGTGGGCCTTGTCGGCCTCGCTGGTGAAGGAATCCGCAAAGAATTCTTCCTCGGGCAGGCCCGCTTTCTGCATATAGTCCTTGCGGGCTGAATCGATGACGATGGGCGCGCCACAGGCATAGACCTGATGACCTGAGAGATCGGGCAGGTCCTGCAGCACCGCCAAGTGCACAAAGCCGGTACGCCCCGACCAGCCGTCCTCAGGCATAGCATCCGAGACCACCGGGACATAGCGCAGCCAGGGCAGTTCGCTGCATTTGGCTACAACCCAATCGTGCATGTACAGATCGGCCGGCCGGCGTCCACCCCAGTAAAGCACGGCCGGGCGATGGAGGTTCTTGAACTGCATGTGCTCGATCAGGGCCTTGATGGGGGCAAAGCCGGTGCCCGAGGCCAGTAACACCAAGGGCTTTTCATTGCCCTCGCGCAGGTAGAAGCTGCCGAAGGGTCCTTCGATGCGCAGGATGTCCTTTTCTTTGAGCGTGGAGAACACCTGGTCGGTGAACTTGCCGCCAGGCATATGGCGCAGGTGAAGCTCCAGGCCGGGACTCTGCGCCTGAGTGTGCGGGGCATTGGCCATCGAGTAGCTGCGCCGGCTGCCATCGCGCAGGATGAATTCGACATACTGACCGGCGTGGTACCTGAAGACCTCGCTGGCCGGCAGCTGTAACTGCATCACCATCACATCGTGTGAGGCCTTTTGCAGGCTGGCCACGCGAGCGGGCATCTTGCGAACCGGAAAAGCGTCTTCGCTGGTGACCTGTCGAGATTCGATGACCAAATCGCTTTGTGGTACGGCGCAGCAGGCCAGTATCAAACCCTGCTCCTCCTCCTGCGCCGACAGGGCTTTGGATTGGTGGGGTCCATGCACCACCGCGCCGGAGAGCTTCTTGCACTTGCAGGACCCGCAGGCACCGTCCTTGCAGCCATAAGGCAGACCGATGCCGGCGTGGATGGCCGCTGCCAGCACCGCCTGACCCGCCTCCACACTGAATGTGCGTCCGCTGGGCTCAACCTTCACGCTGAAACTCATCTTGGTATCCTTGTGTTGTTGTGACTTGACTCAAGGGGCCGACCGCCTGCCGGGCCGGTTGTGCCAAAACCCTCGATTTTGCCTGCTTCAGCTGCCTCCCCCGTCAATCTCCATTCGGCGCGTCCGGGTGCCCTGCCTTCGCGTTTTCGCAGGCAGCGCGTGCTCATCGTCGGTTGCGGCGACGTCGGTCTGCGGGTGGCCCGCGACCTGCCCTCACGGGTACGTGTATTGGCCCTGACTTCATCGCCACAGCGTGTGGCCCTGCTGCGCGAACGAGGTATCACGCCGCTCCTGGGCAACCTGGATCAGCCCAAAAGCTTAGCCCGTCTGGCCGCACTGGCTGATCGGGTATTGCATCTGGCGCCCCCGCCACAGGAGGAGCTCAAGGACTGGCGGCTCGATCCGCGCACCCGGGCCCTGATGCGCGCATTGGCTCGGCGCGCCTCTCCAGGCAGTCTGGTTTACGGCTCCACCAGCGGCGTTTACGGGGACTGCCAGGGGGCGCGCATTCAGGAGACGCGCGCAGTTGCGCCGCATACGCCGCGCGCCTACCGGCGGGTCGATGCGGAAGACTGTGTGCGTCTGTATGGCCGGCAGGCGGGGGTTCCGGTGCACATCCTGCGCATTCCCGGTATCTATGCCCATGACCGGGAAGGGGGCACGCCCCGCGCGCGGCTGCTCAAGGGCACCCCCGTGCTGCGCAGCGGCGATGATGTTTACACCAACCACATTCATGCCGACGATCTGGCGCGTGCCTGCATCGCGGCGCTTTGGCGCGGTCGACCCCAGCGGGTGAGCCATGTCTGCGACCATACCGAACTGAAGATGGGCGACTACTTCGACCTGGCGGCCGATCTGTACGGTCTGCCGCGGCCGCCCCGAATCGCCCGCGAGGGCGCTGATGCGCATCTGCCCCTGATGCTGCTGAGTTTTATGAGCGAGTCGCGCCGCCTGGACAACCGGCGTCTGTTGCGTGAATTACGCCTCGCCCTGCGGTATCCGACGGTGGCCGAGGGCCTGCGTGAGGGTCTTCTGCGCGGGCCATGAGCCTGGGCTGCGGCTCAGATTCCCGAAGCTTTGCGCAGGGTGGCCATGCGGTTCTCGGGTTGAACCCGCACGGTGTTGACATCAGCGCCTTGCAGCACCGTCAACTGGACCGCGTCTTCCGGCGTCGCGCGGGCCCAGAGTTTCTTGTAGAAGGTCTCCAGCGTCGTGACCTTGCCGCCATCGACGGCCAGCACCACATCGCCCGACTTGAGTCCAGCTCTTTGGGCTGGGCTGTCGGGGGCGACCCGCAGCACCTGCACCCGGCCGCTGGCGTCCGACGAGGTCAGCCCCAGCCAGGGCCGGATGCTGAGATGACTGGTTCCCTTGACCTGCATTTCAGCCAGGATCGGCTTGAGCAGATCCACGGGCACGAACATATTGCCGGGCACACGCCGGTTTTGCCCGAGGGCATCCATGACCAGGAGAGAGCCTATGCCCAGCAGCTCCCCTTTGCGGTTGAACAGGGCTGCACCGCTGTGGTTGCCATTGCCGGCCATCACGGGGGGACTGGTAAACAGCGCAGAGTCAATGTGGTATTCCCAGCTGCCCGAGAAAGCCCGCTTGCTGACCAGTTGGGTCATGCTGACATCGGCCTCCACGTTGGTGTCGGTCGAGCCTGTGGCGGCCATCAGAGGCTCGCCTGTCTCCACGCTGGCTTGGCTGCCCAGTTCAACCGGCGTGACGTCCTGCAGAGGCAACAGGGGCTTGATCAGCCCAAAGCCGGTGGCCAGGTCGTAGCCCACAGCCACCGCTGGCAGGGTCTTGTTATCCTGGGTGACGATACGAATATCCTGAGCCTCGAGCATCAGGTAGCCAATGGTCAGGATCAAACCATCCTTGCCAATGAGTACACCTGAACCCGCCCGCTCCTTGCCCAAGGTGGCGATGGACCTGGCCTCATCGGCGGCCGTGACCCGCACACCGACCACCGCCGCGCTGGCGCGGCTGAGGGCGTCTATGACACGGTCCGAATCAGTTCCGCTGGAGCTGACTTGTGCCGCTGCCGGTGAGGCAACGGCAAGCAGCAGCGCCGCGACCGGGGCGACCAACAGGCAAGCCCAACGCGACGGAGCAGGGGCAGAGGTTTGGGTCATAGCGATTCTCCGGGGCGGCAAGGCCAGCCTGTCGGGGGTTAGGGGCATCCCAGAGAATGCGCCTGTTCGCAAAAACCTGCAAGCGCGTCGGCAAAAACCCCCGTCTCGGACCGCTACGGAGGGCGGAGACGCAAAAAAGCCGCGCCTGCGGGGCGCGGCTTGATCGGTTGTGGTGCCCGGGGTCGGACTCGAACCGACACGCCTCGCGGCGGGGGATTTTGAGTCCCCTGCGTCTACCTATTTCACCACCCGGGCTTTGCGCTCGAAATTATTGCACAGGGTCTGCCAGGTCCCGGGCGCGGCTCTGTGCGTCCATGTCGGGCCCAGGCTCGAACGGTCCGTCGTCGCCTGTGCGACCCCTCTGCGCTCCAGGGGGGCTGCCAACTTGTGGCACAGTTCTGCCATGAAATTTCCCAGCTTGGACGAAGTCGTCGGCAAAACGCCGCTGGTGGCCCTGCAACGCATCGGGGCCCAGAGTAACGCAGCCCGTGGCAATGTCATTCTGGGCAAGCTCGAGGGCAACAACCCGGCTGGCTCGGTCAAGGACCGGCCGGCTCTCTCGATGATCCGTCGTGCCGAGGAGCGTGGCGAGATCAAACCGGGCGATACGCTCATCGAGGCCACCTCAGGCAACACCGGCATTGCGCTGGCCATGGCCGCGGCCATCAAGGGCTATCGCATGGTGCTGATCATGCCGGAGGACTTGTCCATCGAGCGCGCCCAGACCATGAAGGCTTTTGGCGCCGAGCTCATCCTCACGCCCAAGTCGGGCGGCATGGGGCAGGCGCGTGATCTGGCCGAGAAGATGCGGGCCGAGGGCCAGGGCCGGGTGCTCGAT